>NZ_JBOFLP010000017.1:0-12784 GCF_051657925.1 Chroococcidiopsis sp. | reverse complement strand
GTCATGTAGGATTCGTTGTTGACTCTCAGCCCTTTGTGATTCCAACAGCCTACGGTAGATTAGGCAACTGCCTTTACATTCACGGTGCATCTGCTAGTCGGATGATGCGATCGCTCGCTTCTGGGATCGAAGTTTGCGTTACCGTGACTCTATTGGATGGGCTGGTACTCGCCCGCACTGTCTTTCATCATTCCATGAACTACCGCTCTGTCGTAATTTTTGGTACGGCAACTCTAGTCGAAGATCCCGATGAAAAACTCAAAGCTCTGGAGGTTTTCACCGAGCATATCGTACCTGGGCGATGGGCAGAAGCACGGCAACCCAATCGGCAAGAGTTAGCCGTCACATCAGTACTTGCCCTACCGTTAGATGAAGCATCTGCCAAAGTTAGAACGGGTCTTCCAAACGATGAAGAACAGGACTATTCCATCCCTGTTTGGGCTGGTGTGATTCCGCTGGAACTAACTGCTGGCGAACCGATCGGAAGCGATCGCCTCCAGCCAGAAATTACTCTCCCTGCCTATGCACGGAATTACACTCGCAGCCAAATCAGATAAACCTGGAGGAGCAGGTTTCGAGCGAGCCTAGACAACGCAAAGTGATGGTGGCATTTTACCCAGAGTAGCCTCCTCATCGTCCAACTTACAAACGCAGCGATCGAATAGTCAGATCCTTGAGTGTAATCGTGAAGTTGTGCCGATCGCCCGTGGCGATGAAAGAGACGATCGCCTCACACGCCACAGCAACAGTTAACATGACTAAATTTCGTGCCAGTGGATAATCGCAGATATCGTCATTGACATGGGTTGGAACCCGATACACCTGATTCCAGATTATTTCTGCATAGTCAGCCGATAATCCAGCATGAAGACAAGGAATCTCCGCTCGCTCGGCGTAATCCTTTACTGCCTGTCGTGACGTGCTGTTGTCAAAGACATCAACAATGAGCTGACTGTCTTTGAGTAGATGAGCCGCATTGAAGAGTGTTAATTCTTTGGTATGCGCTTCTACCTTCGTCCCGATCGCTCGATACAAATTGTTGGCTAAAATTTTGGCTTTGAATGCACCAATATCCGAACGGTAGTAGGGCTGAGTCGAGAGATTGCGTTCCTCAATCCGATCGCGATCGATGACTGTGAGTTTACTAAAACCAGCACGCGCTAAATTTTCAGTTAAGTTTGCTCCCAACGCACCCGCACCGCAAATCGTCACGGGATAATCCTTCAGCTTTGTCATGACTGCATGGGTGCGATAAAGCTGTTCGTGGAAGAAGATGCTCATATTTTTACTACTCTTGGCGTTCCATTACGCCGACTAATGATTGCAAGTCAAAGTCGCGATCGCGTCCGCTCAAGCAAATCCCAGAGCTGGCTACGGTTAAGTCATCCTTATCGATTGCGCTGGTATGACGAATCCCGTCTGCGGTCATCCAATCGACCGTCCAGTAATCGCCGCGATCGTAAAATTGATGCAGTTCGCCACCACCTAGTTTGAGTGCCTGTCGCAGTCGCTTTTCATCGCGTTGAGGCTGGGTAAACCCTTCAGTGCGTTGACTGACTAACTCGTAGAGCGATCGCATTTCTGGCGTGATGCCCTTAAACTGCAACTGGTCAATCCCAATCAGTTGCTTGAGAGCAGTTTGCAGGTTTTCAGCGATCGTAGGATCGGCACGGCGATCGACTGACTCAAACCAGCAAGAATTGCCATTCCAGCGAGCGACGATCTGCTCAAAGGCAACTCCTTGGGTGACTAGATGTACGGCTAAGGGTTTAACCGCCCCCAATCGTTGACGCACATCCGCTTGATTAACCGGATACGCCAGCCAGGATTGGCTTTGTAAGCGATAAACTAGCCGCAGTCGGACAGTTTGAAAGTGCTGTAAGTAAGCGGCAATTTGCGGTAAATCCGCTACTTCAACCAGCCTTGCGGTCTGCTCGTCCGCAGGCTGAAAGATGCCCCATCCCTCAAAGTCGCGGGGTTTGGGCGTGAAGGTGTAGACTATGCCTGCTACTCGCGTGCGAACTCGCCCACCCTTGACGCAGGGCGCAAGGAATTGAGTCGATTGTAGTTGTGCTTCGGCACTGGCAAAGGAGTGCAGTAACTTTCTGATGTCAGTCACGATCGGATCGAGCGTTTGAGTGGTAACTTAGCTGCTGTCTGCCCAAAATGAAAGGCAGCAGTTTGGCGATATTTCTAGCATCGTCAATGCCACGATGATGCGTTCCTTCCAGTTCAATCCCTGCCAGTCGCAATGCTTCTGCCATACCATATCGCTTGCGTAAGCCTTGGGTGTCACTGAAGCGTTGTTTGAGATTGACGTGGGGATAGGCGATGGGAAAAGGAACGTTGTGAAACTTGCTGTCTTGTTGGAACTGGTTGCGGTCGTAGTCTCCCCAGGAACCAAACACGGCATTTGGATAATTTGACAGCCATTGTTTCATAAGAGCGATCGCCTCTACGTACCCAGGAGCGCGATCGACCTGTGCTTGAGTAATTGAGGTCAACGATTTGCAGAACTCGGTGAGGACGGGATGACGAACGGGTTTGATAAACGATTGGAACTGGGTAGCGATCGCCAAGGTTTGCGCCTCGATCGTGACGGCTCCAATTTCGATAATTTCCATCTCATGTCGTGAGATCGTTCCTTTATCGCAACAAGTTGCTTCTAAATCGAGAATTAAAAAATAGTCGTATCGATCTAAATTCATCATTTACCCCTCACTTTTTCTCAACCGCTCAGGACGGTAAATTTCCGTTGCGGAAAATTTCACGTACTTCGACCAAAATTTGTCCTAATTTATTCTGACCACTGCCATCTTTGCCACAACCCCAGTAGTAATCGATGGGGGAGTTTTCCACCAGCACTTCATCCCCTGTAGAAAGCAAAATTTCTCGAATATCCGTATGAGTTTTGAACTTTTGCAGCACGCCCGCTCGCATCACGTCATCCTTCACTTGTTCCCAATCAGAACGGAGAGGTAGGGAACGATCGCGTCCCATGTTTGCTGCATCTTTAGGTGTTTTAGTTTGTCGTATTTTTTCTAAATAGGGCGTACCAACAAACTTCTGTGCTTGAAAATAATGTTCGCTCGTTGCCCAATACAATTCATCTAACATGAAGCCATGTGGTGAGAAATTGGAGAAGCAACCGTAGGGCTTTTCTCGTTCTACGTAAAAGTAAACGGTCATGGTTGCTCCTACAAAATAAACGAATAGTCGTGCCAGTCGCAGACGGGATGGTAGCCAATCTCGCGGTAGATATGATTGGAAGTAGGATTTGCCAGATCTGTAAACAAGAAACAGCTATGGCATCCCCGATCTAAAAGATTTTGGCTCAATGCTGCCACACAAGCAGTAGCATATCCTTTGCGCCGATACTGGGGTGGTGTATAAACTGGACCAATCCGAGCTGCCGCACTTAACGATTGACTACCGCTAGCCCATGAAACGGGGATGCCATCTTCCCACAGATAAATACTCTGTCGTTTCAATCCAGAATCCACTGCTTGCCGAGCATCTTGACTAACTACTCCGCCAATCTCAAAGTCAAATGCAGCGAACCACTCCAATAGCAAGGGGCGATCGCTTTGGGTCGCAGGTCTGAGATAACCACTGGCAGTCACAACAGGTTTTACCCCAGTTAAGGAGTGGATTCTCATTTCTCTCAAGAGTCGATAGGACTGCCCAGTTAAACTTTGCCATGCCTGCAAAAACGCTGACACCTCTGCAACTAGCCCACTGACACCAGGGATTTGCTCTGGTAGGGAGTGCAAATCTTGAGCGATCGCCCCTAAAGCATTCAAATCGCTTGCTTTGGACAGCACCAGTTTGTGTGGAGGCGTGCGGATGGCGACAGCCAGAATCTTACCGTTAGTTTCGGCGATCGCCAAGTAAGGAGGATCGGGATAGCGTTCTGGGTCATGCAATAGAGCGTGCGTAATACCGAGCAACAGATTATGCTCTGCCTGATGCTGGAGTAAGTAATCCCCAGCGCGATGCCAAAATTCTTGAACGTTGTCGAACCGACGTAATTGCACGATCGCCTCCTGACTGGAGCTGGATTAACTTGTGGGAATTGCGGTTAAGTATTGGGGTGGAACGCGATCGACCAGCCAAACCCCATTGTCCGAGCAGTAGAAGCTAAATCCTGCTTGGTGCATCGCGGCTGCATCGACTGTAAAGATTGCAGGACGACCGTGCCGCATCCCCACCTTACGCGCAGTCTCAATCTCCTGGGACAAATGGACGTGATGTCGCGACATCTTGAGCAATCCCGATTCCAAAATCGCTGACACCGATCTCTCACCAGTACCGTGATACAGGACATCAGGAGGAGTTTGCGGTTCTAGTTGCAGATCGACTGCGACGCTGTGTCCCTGGTTAGCACGGATACGAGTTTTCGTCTCGTCGAAGGAAAATCGTTGCTTGTCGCTAGTAGCAACAACTTCCTCTAACTCTGTACGAGTTAGGGAAAACTGATGAGCCGCGCAAGCAGCCAGCAACTCATCGACGCTCACCCAACCGCCTGGAGCCAAGGTGAGTCCGAGGCGTTCTGGGGTATGGCGCAAATGCTTGCTGAGATATTTGCTAATTTTGACCTGCCGTGTCTTATCCATTACTCTTGGGCGATCGATCTTTTGCGTGCAAGTTTTTAAAGCATTGCGCTTTCTGGGTTACTTTGAGGGACTCCACTGGTAAGTTATTACACATTCTTTAAAGGATGGCTACTTCTAAGCCCACCTCCTAGATTCTTCGTACTCCCCGTTCACAAGCGCCCGCTGCATTGCAGCGTTACCCTTCCTCTCGTACTCAGTATGTAGGCTTTACAGGTTAGGGCACGCAGGAAATTGTTGTCCTACTTATCCGTCCGCACAGGCAGTGCTGTATCCAGAATCTCCATTAGCAAGTCCAGACGAGAAGGGCGCGTCAGGAGCGGCACTAGGTTGGGCAAGCTGTAGTAGTCTCCCGCAAAGGTAAACGTTTCTACAGGTGCTTGCTGTTGCTTCAGTTGGCTCTCTAGCCAGTTGTAGTGAGTTCCTACACGGACAATTACCACATTCGGCATAATTGCCAACTCGCGGCAGTAGGTCTTGTAGGTTTCACCAAAGTAAGGAACCGCATTCTCGCCTTCGTCGGTGACAATCAGGATTTGGTCAACGACTTGCTTCTTCTTCCGCATCACCTCTAATGCACAGCCGATGCTAGTACCACCGCTTGCTTTGATATGCTCAAAGGCACGCTCCCAGTCGGTCAACTCCTTGCCCTGAGCTGTCACGGGATAAGGGATGTTGTCGAAAGCGTAGACAAACAGGTCTGAGCGAGTAATGCCAGAGATGAGTGCTGCCAGCTGCTTGCCAACCGCGATCGCCTGATGCATTGAACCCGACTTGTCCACCAGCATGGCAGTTGAACGGGTAATGACACCCCGCCGCTTCACCTGCTCGTTCGTCACCTTCTCCAACCGAGCCACCGTGTCTTCGTCTAGATCTGCTGCATCTGCTGCAATAGTAGCTTTGAATGCTGCCACCCGCGTACTCTTCGATGCCTCGTCAAGTTTGGAGTCAATCAACGCTTTCACCTCTGGACAATCCATTGCCCCTCTTGCTTTCAACGACTTGAGGTTATTGATCGTTTCCTGCGGGGTCATGCTGTCAATCAACGCTACCAAAAGGGTAGGAGTTAGTTGCTTAATCGCACCCACGGCGATCGTGTAGGGTAGCTTGAACTCGACAATTAACCGTGCTTGTTCTGCCGCACTCGTTGCCTTGGCAAGTTGCTTCAGCACCTCTGCCAGCGATCCAGTTGGCGGCTGGTCGCGGAACAAAATCGCATTTGCCCGCTCGCTGGGCTTAATGTGCAGTGACGCATACAAGTGCTTCATTGCCTTACGACCCCGCAAAGCAGCGCGATCGAACAGAGCGGGGTTGCGTTCTCGCGCCTTCAGATACCGTTGCACGGCAGTTCGAGCCGAACGAGGCAACTTATTTCGTTGCTGCTTCATAAAGTCCACCACGCGAGCCACTTGATAAGGCGGAAACTCTTGCAGCATGATAAATCCAGCATCGCGGTGTACGGGAAGATCGCTGGTCAACAGATGAGCGACAAACACTTCTTTATGGTCGCGCACGTCGCCATGACGCTGATACCAGACTGCTAGGTGTCCGTAGAAGATCGGGTCAAGTTCAATAATTAATTTGTGGATTTCTGCGACTTGCTCTAGCTTGCGGTGAGGAGTGGTGAGCAAGCTGTTAAGCATCTCCAGGCGCAAATCCCGTTCTGCATTATTCATAAGAACCTCCTGTTGTCCATAAATCAGGAGGCAGATGTTGCACGCAAGGTGATAAGTCACCGCGCAAGTTTTGAAAGCTAGTTCATTGTGCAAAGAATGTAAGCTTTCGCAATTGGGGCGCGGCAACAACTGCCGTTAAATTCAGTTATCAGTTATCAGTTATCAGTGACTAGCGATCGCGTTCCAAATGGGGACTTTTACCCCACTCGAAACTTGCCACTTGTAAGAGGTGGAGGACTCTAACTAGGGCAAGAAATCATTGTTTTTACTGGTCACTGGTCACTGGTCACTGTAAAAAGGTACTTCATGCAAGTTGAAAAAGCTGTTGTTCATATGCAGGACTTGAACCTGCGACACCTTTCTTACGAGGAAAGCGCTCTACCACTGAGCTAGTATGTAAGCTTTTCCGATTAGGGCACGAAGTGAATATTTAACCGTAAACTGCTTCAGGACGAACGATTAGATCGCCACTGGGACGGCGATCGACGACATAAGCAGAGAGGCGATTCACATTGACATCTAAATGTCGTGACACTCGGTTTTTCACCGCTAAATCGTTCATACCTGCGGTAATGTTCAGTTGTGCTTCTGTAACATCGAGCGATCGCCCCTCAAACCGAATATGAACCATTGCTATCACCTCTTGTTTTCAACGTAAGTTTTTAATGGACAGCAAACTCGAACCGCAGACGCAAATCTCATCTGCGATCGCTTGTCTAAAGTACTAAAATTGAAGTTTCTACGATATGCAAGGTGCGAGAAGCTGTTTTTTAGCCTCCATTGGCGGAGGCTGTAGGATTTGAACCTACTTCGCTTTTCAGGCGAATGACCAGTATGTAAGCTTCTGGGGTCGGGGCACACCGTAGAACCCTGAAACATCAGTTGCGGCGGGAACTGTAGCCGTAATGACCGAGTTACTAATAACTGTCATTCATTGGCTTAACTCCCTTGCATCTCGTTTCATAATACAAACATAATACAAAACACTACAAAGTGTCAAGGTATACTACAACTTTTTTTCAGCAGTGAGAGGGAAAGGGCAAGAGGAACGACTGTATAGCCCTTTCTGATTCAGGTTTGCTAGTTACGCTAGTGACAAATCTGTGCTTCGCTCATCTGCCACAGCTTGTAGACAAAGAATTTGGCGCATTCGCAAGTGTTTCCAAAGGAAAATCGCTCATCACAGTCAGGAACATCTCTTCATAGGTATGGGTTTCTCCTTTTGAGCGGGAAATGACGCGATTAATTGTCTCAAAGAAGAGAGCGACTCAACCGCTCTTGAGAGCAATCGGCAACCGCTTCAAATAAAGAGTCAGCAGCAATAAAAACATCCCAAAAATCTTTACCTGTTTGTTTGGCGATCGCGTCGATCGTCTTTGCTTCTAACTCCTGATTCCTGCATCCCTTCCACAAGCTATCAGCCAAGGCTACTAACCAATCCTCAGTGGTGGCATCTATAGAGCGCCATTGGGCATGAGTGCGGCAAAATCTTGCAATTTCTGGCAGTAGATCGAGGGAGAGTAGCAGTTGTTCTCCATCGCGCTCGTGATGGTTTCCCGAACCGCTGATTTCGTTTTGATGTTGAATTTTTTCTGCGTCATGCAGAGCAGCTCCTACTAGCACAAGCTGACGATTAAATGCGAATTCGGGAAATAGATGGTGCAGTTGTTTGACTAACTCCAAAGCTGCTTCAACTACTAAACGATGGTGTTGCACGAGTTGAGGTGGTGCAGACAATGATTCCAGCAGTGCAAGTGCATCTTCAACAGTTTCAAACATCACTTGCTAACCATGAATCATATTGCTGAATTAGTTGTTCGATAAACTGTAGTTCTTCCGAGCTTGGCTCCCCTAGTACGCCTAAATAGTGCTAGCCATCTTCATACAACCCTAGTATTTCTTTAAAATCTAGACGTTTTACATCCCGAATCTGCCAGCAGATAACTTTAAGAAAAGGCAATTTTTCTGGGACTTCAATCTTAGGACCATTTGTTTTTTCAATCGCCATACTATTATAATTACGGTCATTATTCATGACTAAAATCTTGCAATAGTGCGCGAACTTGTTTTGTCAGTCTTACTACCAAACGGCAATTTATTGCTAGTGCTGTTTAAAGTTACCCTCCTTTGAATGTTATCTCGATCCTGCAAAATATTTTTGATTTTTTCTAGAGATAGAACAAAAATAATCTTTTCTTCTCCATTATATAGTTAAGGTTGGTTTTAGCTATAGCATCTAGGAGGTAATTCTTGGATAATTTCTTCCGTTCCGTCTTCTTGCCGTCGATACTCATAGCAACGACTATCTGCTAATTCCATCACGAGTTTGCCGTTTCTCGAATAAAAGATTGGATTGCCTGCTGCTTTATGGAAGGCAATTTCCTTCTTAACTTCTTCTTGTGCTAGTCGTGCCGTCTCCTTGACCCACTGAGAAAATTCACTCGTTCCATCTGCTGTTTTAGTGGACATTTTATTTTCTCCTGTTGGGGAGCTGTCTCTGGTTTCCATAGTTAATAGTTCCTACTTCTTTACTTTTATCTTATAATAATATAATTTACCTGGACGCAGGCAGATTAATATTTTATTTAAGTCTAAACTTAATAGTTCTAATTAAAGTATTTAGAACTTATTAATTCATTTGTTTCAAATCCCTGACTCAGCAGCAGCTTGGCTGCTCGCACATTTTCTCTTGCTTTAGCCAGCAGTTTCTCCTGTTCGGGTGTCATATGACAATACCTTCTTGCTGAATATTTCTTAACAGCAAATCGTTGCCATTTTGGAAATGGTTTTCATCCATGAATATGCAATTGATTAATTCATTAGACTGAAGTGATAGTTCATCAATTATTTTGCTAGTGCGTTCGATCTCACCCCACTGCTCGACCGAATCTTTTAGTACTACTAAAATATCAATATCTGAATCTGGGCTAGGTTCGCCACGAGCTACAGAACCAAAGAGGATTATTTGAATTAACCGCTCTCCGTACAGATTTATCAGTGCTTGCTTAAGTTTTATTAGTAAAGCCTCTGTTTTCTGCTTCATTTGCTCTCTGTATTGTTGCAATAGCTTAACTAAATGTTGCTTTGCTGGGAGAAACTCCACATATTTGACTGCTGCTAAAATTGCCTCTTCAGTTAATCCAGGATAGTTTTTGATGATGTCACCGGAAAACCAGCCATCTTTGAGCTTTTCTAAAATCATTTCAACGGAAATGTCCGTACCTGCAATTACTGGTTTTCTTTCTGAGTTAATAGCAATTTGCTGTTGTAATGTTGTTTCCATAATATTTTTAATAGTCTTTGGCTCAATGCCAGTTTTCTTCTTCCTATTTTGTATTATTACTTGAGTTATTTGCTTGAAGCAGCCTGCACCATCTGATACCAACAACATGGTGCAGTACAATACAGACGCGAGTGCTTCAAGCACTATTTCGTGGTTTATCAATGACGAGCATCCGCGTATTTACATTTGTCCGGCGCTCGCTCCGGAGGAAAGAGCCAGGGGGATTATCAAACTCTGTTGCTTGGAGGTGGTGCAGCCAACGGCGAAACTGTTGATATTTCTGTTTGCTGCTTTTGGTGTAGCAGCAACTAGTAATGCCTACCAGCCTGCCGCCAGGAATTAACCATTTGTTAGCCTGTTGGATGTGGTAAATGTCGTTACCGAGACTGAAAGGTGGATTCATGATGACGCGGTGATAGATCGGTTGTGGAGTTGCCTGCATGAAGTCGTCACCAATCCAGTTGAACCCTTGGCGTTTCAAAAGAGAGCGCAGGGTGGGCGATACCTCGAAGCAATCAGGCTCGATGTCCGCTGCTCTGAGATATTCGCAGATCGAGCCAGAGCCAGCAGAAGGCTCCAACACTCGCATCTTCGGTTCGAGTGCGGCAAGCGAAAGCATTTGTTCGATTAAATGTCTGGGTGTAGGAAAGTAATCGGGTATTCCTTGCCACACTGCCTCTCGTTTGAGCTGGGCGATCTCTTGGGCTGCTGTTTCTTCAGGGCTGCAATTGCTAAAATCGCCCAACTGTTTAAGTGCGGCGATCGCTCTCAGGCATTGTTTTGGCGTATGAATGCCCGCGCTCTTTAACTTTTTCACCCACTCAATGTACCGCTCGGTTGAAGAGAATACGCCTTCTATGTCCTGGTTGCTCCAACTGTCCTTGCTCATAGCTGCTAGGACTTCCAGTTGGGTTTTAGCATTGATTCCATTCAGAATGCGGGGCAAATCTCCAAGTTCTGCACGGTCTGCCATAGCGTAAAGCCACGACTGAATTCGCTCTAACCTCACTCCCTCTTGATACATGGAATCAGCAATCCCAGCGCGGCGACGGGTAGGGTTAAGTTGGGCTATGGGTGGATTTTTCTTGGCAGCGATCGCATCGTTCATTGCATCGGCTAAAGAGCGTAGTTTCTGAGCCTTGCGCGGATTAGGGAAGAGTAGGGGACTGTCGGCTTCAGTACAAGTTAAGTCCCAAATTTCTAATTGCTGCATGAGCGTTAGAGCGAGGATAAATTGCCTTTTTCCAACGCCGTGAGGCGAGCAAATAGAAATAAATCAGCGGGATTTTCTCTGACAAAGTAAGTCAGAAAATCCCGCCGATTCGGATTAAAATTCAACGTTGGCAACAGCAGGTTCAGTCTCAGGGTCAGCAGTGCGCGATTGAGGCTTGCTCAAATACTCAATCTGTTCTGCTCGAATAACAGTGCAGTTACGGTAAGAACCATTCTCTAAACGAATGTTTCCACCAGATAGTTGTCCTGCAACTGCTACCTGCTGACCTTGTACTAGGAATTTACTAGCATTTACAGCACTGCGACCGAAGGTTTCTACCCAGAAGAATTCCGCTTTCTCCTGTTGCTGTCCGCTGCGGTCAGTGTAGTAGCTGTTGTAAGCTAGCAAGAAACTCACCTTAACAGTGCCAGAAGGCAATACTTCTTGGCGAGGAGCAGTAGCGAGGTTGCCGAGAATAGAAACTTGATTAATCATAAGTTATGGCTCCAATTCAGTTTCAATGGTTTCGCCGCGTCAGCGGTGAGAAATTGTGAGAAAGTGCAGAATAATAGTTCAACACTTTTCTCAGTGTTTTCGCCTCGTCAGAGGCTTGTACAGAAAATAAAGTCAAGCAAATTCTCAATTTTTTCTCTCATATCTTTTAGAAAAGAAATGAGTAGATTAACCGAATAAATGTAAGAATAAAAAAATATAACGCTAAAGAGAATAGCGTCCATTCCTTGAAGGAAAGTAGGACGCTACTTCTTGGCTAAATTCTCTCGCGATCGACCGTTGCTGGCGTGGAGGAAGCGGCTACTTGTTGCGTGTTGAACTGAGCGTTAAAAGCCTTGCGCCTTGCCCAAGACCGCTCGTTAATTTCTTGCAAATCTTCCAGAGATTTACCGAATTTGCGTTGTGCGTACTCTAAAAGCTGTTCTAGTGAATAGCGCCTTGATTCAACAGTACCGAATACCTCGATAAAACGGACTTTGAGTTCGTTCCAAGAGAAGGAATCTCCTACTGACTTCTTAGCTGCTAATCCCTGCAATTCTCGTAGCGTATAGTAGAACACCGCTATGGTCCTTTTCTTCCTGTAGATGGTCCAATTCCCCTGCATCGAAGAGCGTAGTTTCAAGAAAACACGAACGCAGAAACGAGCTGACCGAATTGAATCTTTAGCTCAACAGTTATCTTTGCCACGCAATGCTATTGCCAAGGTAAATCTAGTTGACTCTCCACAAAGTTTCGTTGAATTAAAGGTGCAGCCATTTGTCGATCCCGATCCGTTTCAAGAACTGACTTATTCCACAGTTATTGCGGCAAAACAGGCGATTGCTGAGTATTTGGCACGACCGTTAGCTAAACTTACCCCCGGACAAATAGCTTATATAAACGCAACTTTAGATAGCACTCTAAATAAACAAGTGGTGATGGAAAAAATTCGAGATTTCTTCAATCCCTTATCAGGAAGTCACCATGCTGAGTGATGTGATGAATTATTTTGGTTTGAAACGAACTTTGGAATATGTAGGTTTTTTTGAGACTGAAGAACAAGCCCATTTATTCAAAGAGCTAAAACCCCAAATTCGCCAAGGTCGATTGATTGCCATAGCAGGGGTTGTTGGCTGTGGCAAGACGACTATTTTGCAGCGATTGCAATTAGAATTAGCCTCAGAAAAAGACATAATTATTTCCAAGAGCCTTGCAGTTGACAAAGATAAGGTGACTTTGGGAACTTTAATGGCTGCTTTGTTCTGCGATTTAGCTACAGAAAAGGATACCAAGCCACCAACCCAACCCGAACAACGCGAACGCAAGCTGTTGGCATTGATTGAGAAATGCCGCAAACCAGTTGTATTACTAGAGCGTGTTATGCACTTTTAGGGTTCGCTAGAGTAGGGATATGGATAGAAAAGCATACCCGACTGATGTGAGCGATGAAGAGTGGGCATTTGTCGCTCCATACTTAAGCTTAATGAAAGAAGATGCTCCTCAACGA
>NZ_JBOFLP010000016.1:0-7198 GCF_051657925.1 Chroococcidiopsis sp. | reverse complement strand
AAGCCGAACAAATCCCTCCAGGGGCAATGTTAGATCTGTGCTGGCGATCGCGATCGCTCTACCCCGAATGGACGCGCAAGCTAGAAGAAATTAGCGGTAAACCAACGGGTTACTGGGCTTGCGGCATTCTCGCGCCTGTGTATGAAGGAGCGAGGAGCGAGGAGCGAGGGGCGAGGGGCGAACAGATGACTTTCGACGACTCCCGACTCCCGACTCCCGACTCCCGATTCCCGACTTCTCCCGCTTACTATCTCGATAAAGAAGCAATCCACCTCTACCAACCAGGATTGAGTGAAGCAGTTAAGGGCGGTTGGTGGTATCCCGAAGATGCTCAAGTTGATAATCGGGCTTTGACTTTGGCTTTATGGTCGGCAGCAGAATCTTTGGGCGTAGATTTGCACGATGGAATTGCTGTTGAAGGCATTTTACAGCATCAAGGGC
Organism: Chroococcidiopsis sp.; assembly: GCF_051657925.1. Lineage (NCBI taxonomy): Bacteria > Bacillati > Cyanobacteriota > Cyanophyceae > Chroococcidiopsidales > Chroococcidiopsidaceae > Chroococcidiopsis > Chroococcidiopsis sp. Next base: position 6,757 of record NZ_JBOFLP010000016.1, on the reverse strand, counting down.
GAGTCATTGGCGTTCAGACTTCGAGTGGCAACTTCCCAGCCGATCGCTATATTCTGGCATCTGGTGCTTGGTCGTCAGAGTTGTTACCCTTACCCGTACGTCCGAAAAAAGGGCAAATGCTATCGGTACAAATACCAGATAGCGATCGCGGTGATGCGACTCTCCAACGGGTTTTATATGCCCCAGATGTCTACATCGTGCCGCGCCGCGAACGCCGGATTATTATCGGTGCTACCAGCGAAGATGTAGGATTTACCCCTTATAATACCCCGGCGGGAATTCAAGCTTTACTACAACGCGCTATTCGGATCTATCCCCAATTACAAGATTATCCAATTCGCGAATTTTGGTGGGGTTTTCGTCCTGCTACTCCTGATGAACTACCCATTTTAGGAAATAGCCCCTGCTCGAATCTTACCTTAGCCACTGGTCACTATCGCAACGGCATTCTCCTCGCACCCATCACTGCCAAGTTAATTGCTGACTTAGTTTGGGAGCAAAAATCGGAGCCTTTGTTAGATAGTTTTAGTTATTTGCGATTTATGAGAGGGAGCAATTATCAGTGACCAGTGACCAGTGACCAGTGACCAGTGACCAGTTAGCAGTGTCTTGTTCTCACGCACCACTCAACTACCAACTACCAACTACCAACTACCAATCATTTACAAATGCAAACTTTAGATCTACCACAGCAACAGTCCCTCGATCGCCCTTTAGTTATTGCCGATCGCACTTTTTCTTCCCGCTTGATGACTGGTACTGGTAAGTATCGTAATGTAGAAGAGATGCAGCAAAGCGTGGTTGCTAGCGGTTGTCAAATTGTCACCGTTGCCGTGCGGCGAGTGCAAACGAAAGCACCTGGACATGAAAATTTAGCCGAGGCTTTGGATTGGACAAAGCTATGGATGTTACCCAATACCGCTGGTTGTCAGACGGCGGAAGAAGCAATTCGCGTTGCTCGTTTGGGGCGCGAGATGGCGAAGGTTTTAGGACAAGAAGATAACAATTTTGTCAAGTTAGAAGTGATTCCCGATCCAAAATATTTGCTGCCCGATCCCATCGGGACTTTACAAGCAGCAGAACAATTGGTGAAGGAAGGTTTCGCTGTATTACCTTACATCAATGCCGATCCAATGCTGGCGAAACGGTTGGAGGAAGCTGGCTGCGTAACTGTGATGCCTTTGGCTTCTCCAATTGGTTCTGGACAAGGACTGAAAACAACGGCGAATATTCAAATCATCATTGAAAATGCTGGCGTGCCAGTGGTGGTTGATGCGGGAATTGGCACGCCTAGCGAAGCCGCGCAAGCGATGGAGTTGGGAGCAGATGCTTTACTCATTAACACGGCGATCGCTCAAGCTAAAAATCCCCCAGCTATGGCACGCGGCATGAAATTAGCTACCGAAGCCGGACGACTCGCCTACCTCGCCGGACGGATACCGATCAAAGATTACGCGATCGCCAGTTCTCCCGTGAGTGGCACTGTTACTAGCTAAAGCAGCTATTTCCCCGACTCTTGATTCCCGTACAGGCAAGTTTGGAAACCCGCCTCTGCCGACTCCCGCATATGTAAATTTTCTTAACTAAAGTAGGAGAGTATTTCTACCATTTTTTGTTAAAGTTAAGCAAAGCAAAAGTAGAAAGGACTTGATTCATGCCCTATACCACCGAAGAAGGCGGTCGTTTAAATAACTTTGCTGTAGAGCCGAAGGTTTACACGGCAGAACCACCGAGCAACGCTCAGAAGCGTAACTATATTATTGGTGGTGTTGCAGGTGCAGTTTTGGTTGCAGCTTTAGTCTTTGTTGCAGTAGCTGTCTCCGGTGCCAGTTAATATCGAGAGTTTTTTGAAAATTCAACCACTGATTTTCGCCAAATGCCCGACAATCGCGATCGCACCCACCACACGAGGTGAGAAAGCTAAACATTGAGGGAGTGTTAGGGCGAAATTTTTGTTTTTTGAATTGAGGCTTGCCGATCTTTATAGTGGCGCTTAACTGTCAACTGTTAACCGTCAACAACAAACAGTATTTACGACTTATTGACAGAGACTTGAAAGGCTACAGTGCGATCGCTGCTTTTTTACCACTCGTCAGTTAACAATTGCAGTCGATGTGAATTTGAAGATGTCAGAATCTTTGCTATCTCGTAGCAATCCAATATCCTTGTCGAGAGTAAGAAATTTAGTTGAATTTCCGCTCTCAACATTATCATTATGTAACTTTACTGTAAATGTCAGTATCTATCTGCGGCATGATTAAATCGTAAGAAGTTTTGTTACCAAGTCCAATCTTTTTTGCGACAATACAAAGTCTTCCCATACGATCGTATCCTCAAGGATAGAAAATGTCGGACAACCTTAGAAGTCAAGTTGTGACCCAAGGCGTGCAGCGATCGCCTAACCGTGCTATGTTGCGGGCTGTTGGCTTTGGTGATGCAGATTTTACTAAACCCATCGTCGGTATTTCCAACAGTTACAGTACCATCACTCCCTGCAACATGGGAATTAACGATCTTGCCCAACGTGCTGTAGCAGGAGTGCGTAACTCTGGGGGAATGCCGCAAATATTCGGTACGATTACCATCAGCGATGGTATTTCGATGGGAACGGAAGGGATGAAATATTCCCTCGTATCGCGGGAAGTGATTGCCGATTCAATTGAAACTGTCTGTAACGGACAGAGTATGGATGGAGTCTTAGCGATCGGCGGCTGTGATAAGAACATGCCAGGGGCGATGATTGCTATGTCGCGGATGAATATCCCAGCAATATTTGTCTATGGTGGAACAATTAAACCAGGACACTACAACGGCAAAGATTTAACAGTTGTCAGTGCATTTGAAGCTGTAGGACAATACAGTGCTGGCAAAATTGACGAAACAGAATTAATTGAAGTCGAACGCCGTGCTTGTCCTGGGGCTGGTTCCTGTGGTGGAATGTACACGGCAAATACAATGTCTTCTGCGTTTGAAGCAATGGGGATGAGCTTGCCCTATTCTTCCACAATGGCAGCAGAGGATGCAGAAAAAGCCGAAAGTACGGAAAAATCAGCCTTTGTTTTAGTTGAAGCCATTCGCAAACAACTTTTACCCCGTCAAATTCTCACTCGTCAGGCGTTTGAAAATGCGATCGCGGTGATTATGGCTGTGGGTGGTTCTACCAATTCTGTTTTACACCTACTGGCGATCGCCCATTCAATAGGAGTAGAACTCACTCTAGATGACTTTGAAACCATCCGCGCCCGCGTTCCAGTTATTTGCGATCTCAAGCCGAGTGGTAGATATGTAGCAACAGACTTACACAAAGTCGGCGGGATTCCCCAAGTGATGAAAATGTTGCTCGTACATGGTTTATTGCATGGCGATGCGCTGACAATTACCGGACAAACTATCGCCGAAGTTTTAGCCGATGTCCCCGATACTCCACCTGCTAACCAAGATGTGATTCGCCCTTGGGAAAATCCCCTTTACGCCGAAGGGCATTTAGCAATCCTGAAAGGTAACCTAGCAACAGAAGGTTCGGTGGCGAAAATTACGGGGGTGAAGGCACCAAAAATTTCGGGTCCTGCACGGGTATTTGAATCTGAGGAAGCCTGTCTAGCGGCAATTTTGGCAAATCAAATCAAAGCTGGAGATATCATCGTCGTTCGCTACGAAGGACCCAAAGGAGGACCTGGGATGCGAGAAATGCTAGCCCCCACTTCGGCAATTATCGGCGCTGGCTTGGGAGACTCGGTAGGATTAATTACTGACGGGCGTTTCTCAGGTGGAACATACGGCATGGTCGTCGGTCACGTCGCCCCAGAAGCCGCTGTAGGAGGTGCGATCGCCCTGGTAAAAGAAGGGGATACTATCACCATTGATGCTCGTTCCCGTGCCTTACACTTGCACGTATCGGATGAAGAATTAGCTCAACGTCGTGCTAGTTGGAAACCCCGCCCGTCACGGTATACTACAGGCGTGTTAGCAAAGTATGCCAAGTTGGTATCTTCTAGCAGTCTCGGTGCGGTGACAGATTTAGGTCTGGGTTGAGCGAAAGTTACTCGATCCCCCTAGCCCCCCTTAACAAGGGGGGAATTAGTTCTATTTGTAGTAAAACAGTTAGTTACCAATCACCAATTACCAATTACCAATCACCAATTACTAATTACCAATTACCACGCAATCAGTTCCATGCATAAATCCGTGCCTGTCAACTGGACGTTAATTCAACAGCGCCTCACTCCATACTTATTTTTACTACCAGCGCTGCTCGTTCTAGGGCTGACAGTCTTTTATCCTGCCCTGCAAGCATTTTATTTGAGCTTTACTCGCTACGAATACGACTTAACCCAAGCACCTGAATGGATTGGTTTCGCGAATTTTCAGCGTTTGTGGCAGGATAAAGTCTTTTGGCAAACTTTGGGAAATACAGTATTGTATTTAGCGATCGCCGTGCCGATTTTGGTAGCAATTCCTTTGGCTTTGGCGATTTTAGTTAACCAGAAACTACGAGGAATGCACTGGTTTCGCGCTGCCTATTACACCCCAGTTATTATTTCTATGGTCGTAGCAGGGATTGCTTGGCGGTGGCTGTACGCCCAGAATGGATTGCTGAATCAATTATTGAAACAAACTGGAATTTTAACTAGTGGTATACCCTGGCTGACTAGTCCCAGATTCGCCCTTTTTAGCGTCATCGCAGTGACAGTGTGGAAAGGACTAGGATACTACATGGTCATTTATTTAGCTGGGTTACAGTCGATTCCAGCAGAATTATACGAAGCCGCCGCGATTGACGGCTCTGATGGCGTGCGCAAACACTGGGATGTTACAGTGCCATTAATGCGACCTTACTTAATGCTAGTAGCCGTCATTTCTGCCATTTCCGCCACCAAGGTTTTTGAAGAAATCTACATCATGACCAAAGGTGGACCCCGCAACAGTTCTAAAACAATTGTTTATTACCTTTACGAGCAAGCTTTTGGCAGTAGTTTAGATATTAGCTATGCCTGCACGATCGGTTTGGTAATGTTTTTAATTATCTTGGTCTTGTCAATTTTGAATCTGAAGCTGTCGCCGAAGAATTAGCAGTGTAGAGACAGTTACATGTAACGTCTCTACACTTTCTTTTTCTCGCAATCAACTAACGACAAGGGGACTAAAAACAACCCAAAATACCAAGACGATCGCGGCGAGGATGAAACTCAATCTAACATTGAGATTGTGCGATCGATGCGAACCAGAAAACTTCTCCAACTCTGCATCTGAGTGCTGGAAGATTTCTAGTTGTCTCTGGTTTGGTGCAGCACTGGTTAAACTGACAAGTACCAAAATGGCAATAGAAATTACAAACAGCAGAATCGCGAAGTGTAAGAAATTGATCGTGGCATAGGCTACCAAAGGTCGCCAAGTTATCCAACCTGCTTTTACGGCGATTTCAGCAACAAATCGAATTGCACCCAAAATAAAACCAGTAATTAAGGTATTGAAAGCCGCCCTACCAGTAGCGCGTTTCCACAAGATACCCATCAAGAAGACAGCAGCAATCGGTGGCGAAACGTAGGCTTGTACTGACTGGAGATAGACGTAAAGCTGATTGCTCATCAACCCGATAAAGGGGAGCCATAGCAAACCAGTCACTACCAGTAGAATAGTCGAAATCTGTCCGGCTCGCACTAACTCGCGATCGCTTGCCTCTGGTTTCCACCTTTGGTAGAAGTCCATCACGACTAGCGTGGAACTACTATTAAAGACACTGGAAAGAGAACTCATCAACGCCGCTAGTAATCCAGCAATTACCAATCCCTTAATTCCAGGGGGGAGGAGATTATTCACCATCGTGGCATACATTCTGTCTGGTTCCACGTCGGGAAACAGAATTCTACCTGCGATACCTGGTAAGACGAGGATAAATACGGGTAAAAGTTTTAAAAATCCAGCAAAAATTGTCGATCGCCTTGCAACTTCAATATTAGGTGCAGCAAGGGTGCGTTGGACGATCATTTGGTCAGTACACCAATACCATACGCCTAAGATCGGTGCGCCGAATAAAATTCCCGTCCAGGGAAAATCGGGATGGTTGATGTCTTTCCACAAACTAAAAAAGTTGGGGTCGATTTTTTGGGACAAAGCACCAAAACCGCCGACATTAACAATCGCCGCCACAGTCAAGAAAATTCCCCCAGCAATCAAAACAAATGCTTGGAAGAAGTCAGTATAAATAACTGCTCTTAAACCGCCAAAAACTGTATACGCACCCGTAGCTACAATCAAGGCGATCGCGCCTAGCCAAATATTCCAGCCTAAAATTGTTTGCAGAACGATCGCACCTGCATAGACTGCTACGCTAATTTTTGTAAAGACATAAGCAATTAATGAAATTGCGGATAAATAGGTACGGCACTCACGATTAAAACGCCTTTCTAAAAACTCCGGCATCGTAAATACACCCGTGCGGAGATAGAACGGCACGAATAGCCAGCCTAATAGCAACAGCATAAAACAGGCAATCCATTCAAATTGCCCTACTGCTAGACCAGAACTAGCGCCGCTACCTGCTAATCCAATGAAGTGTTCGGCAGAAATATTACTAGCAAATAGACTTGCACCAATTGCTGCCCAACCAATAGTTCCACCGCCCAAAAAATATGATTTGCTAGTCGCTAAACTTTTCTGACTCGACCAATAACCAATCGCCGCTACACCTACAAAGTAAGCAACGAGAAACACGATATCTATAGCAGCCACCGTCTTCTCCTACAAATTTAAATTTTTT
>NZ_JBOFLP010000015.1:0-17468 GCF_051657925.1 Chroococcidiopsis sp. | reverse complement strand
ACAATTCTAAATTTTCAATTTTGGCTTCTGGCTGGTTCAAGTCATAAGTTTTGACTTGCCAATGGCGACCAAAATAAGTGTAAGTCCCTGGCTGCAAAATCTTTTTAAAATCGCTGCGGTGATATAAAATTCCGATTTCGTTAGGTTTGATATAAAAGGTTTTCCACATAGATAATTGAAGAGATGAAATGAGACTCGTAAGGTGGGCAACGCCCACCCTACGCCGGAATTTCAATAGCCAGATGTTTAGAATCTTCAGCAAGATAATCTTAGTATACTACATATAATACAAAAATATTTTTTACTCTGTCAATACAGGGTTTAACAGTTTCGGTGCGGGCAAAAGATTCTCCAAAACTGGATTAAGATTGCTGCAACCTTGCCAGAACTACCCGAAGGTAATTCCACCAAAGTCAACAACGCTCAAATACGCCGTTCGGTTTGCCAGTTCCAGAGTCTCCGTAGAGAAACGGATTGGGAAAACGAAGGGACATACTCAAGTTAGAGAGAATTGCATTTGCGCTGGCTCCTGAACTACAATAAAACACCTGCATGACAGAGTAACGAACTCCACTGATTTAGTACCAGGCAAAACCTACTACTAAGTGCTTATTGGGAAAAACCCACTGCTAACTGCTTCTTCCGAAGCCGCCTTGTCCCTAACAAGGTGTCCGTACCCAGGACGAGGGGATCTTGGAGAAAGTACAGGAATCGAACCTGCTACCAATCGGCGATACACCGATTGCTCTACCAAATGAGCTAACTTTCGGGGGTTTGATACAGGATTTGAACCTGCGACATCCCGCGTACAGCAGGCGCTCTTACCAACTGAGCTAATCAAACGGTGAAATAGCTAAAGCACTTTGCGGTATACGCTTATACTATGAGTCAGCGCACCAGTCGAGTATGCAGAACCCGTACTACAGCTTTGTAACTTTACGACTACCTCGGTATAAATTTAACACAATAACTGCAATTAGCAAGCGAGAAATTACCCAAGTCATATATTTTATTAACAACTTAAGGGCGATCGCATTTCTGTTTAATCCGTTCTACTGATGCTAGAAATTCTGCACCTTTGCTAGGATTAACCATTGCTACGTAGTTAGCAAACCCAGTAATTGCAGCAATTAAATTATTTGAATTTCCCCATTTTTTGCCTGATAAACCTTCTTGTTCGATTTGATACAAAGTAGCTCGAAAAGCTTTCAGCGTTTTTCTAGATAGATTTAATTGTTGATTGACAATAATACCTGTTATTTCTTATTGTACAGATCTACTCAAAATTTTAATTTTGTCAGGATTGATTGTAAAGCCTTCTTCAGTAATGATGAACTGACTTGCATGAATCAAATTATTTATTTTATGCGATGCATTTTCAAAACCAGAAAAAGTTAGATCGTCGGCGTAACGTGTATAGCAACATTCAAAATCATGAGCAAGTTTAGTTAAATGCGTATCGAGGCGATCGCAAACAAGATTTGAAATAGCAGGGCTTGTTGGCGAACCTTGAGGTAAGTGGCGTTTTTCTGTATCCTTATAGTTGATTTTATTATTGACATTTATTTCCGCAACGGTGCAAATTAAACCAAAAATTGTTGCCGCTGTTTCAGAATAACCAAAACTACAAAATAATTCTTTGACACGCTTATATAAAATTGACTGAAAAAAGTTTTGGAGATCTAGCTTTACTATTACATCTCTACCTACATGAGGTCTAGCATTAGTAACAATAGAGCGATCGCGACAAAAACCATGAGCCGCATCGTGAATTTCTATATTTTCTAAAATATGCTTTGAAATCCATTTTTGAGTAGCTTTCAGTTCAGGTCTTGGGGCAGAAATTGTTCTTGCTTCGCCTGTTTTTTTGGAAATTTGAAAGCAGTAATAAAGTGGAGTAGAAGATCTGGAGCGATCGCCAGCAAAAAAATACAGTTTTTCTAAACTGATTCCCATCGCTAATGCTATTTCTTCATCGGTGTTACATTTGGGTAATCTTTTTTTGCGTAACTGTTTGATACTACCATCATTTAAGTGTGGAATAGTGGCTTGAAATTGAATATTCATAATCGCTACTTTACCAGGTGATTGCAGTCTTGAGGCATATTACTTAAAAGACTAAACATTAAGCGCCATCTCTGTATGTATACTGGATCGGGTTGATGCGTATAATGAGTCTTGCGTAACCATGCCCGATCGCTATTCTGCTCGTGCAGATATTATCTTGCTCGATATTGAAGGAACTACGACTCCGATTGATTACGTTTTCGGCGTGTTGTTTCCTTTTGCTCAAAAGCAGGTAGAATCATTTCTGCAAACTCACGAGGGCGAAAGTGGAGTACAAGCAGATCTAGAGCGATTGCGCCAAGAGTATGCAGCCGATGTTGCTCAGGGATTGACTGTACCTGCATGGGTGGATGATTCAGCAAACGCCGCCGTACCTTACATTCATTATTTAATTGCAGCCGATCGCAAATCTACCGGACTCAAATCGTTACAAGGGAAAATTTGGGAAAGTGGTTATCGAGATGGAACGCTGCGATCGCAACTCTTCCCCGATGTTAAACCTGCATTTGAACGTTGGACTCGCGAAGGTAAACTATTATATATCTTTTCGTCAGGTAGCGTTCAGGCACAACAATTGTTATTTCAATATTCTGAAGCAGGCGATTTAACTCGGTTTTTGAGCGGTTATTTCGATACTGAAACTGGCTCGAAAAAAGAGGCAGAAAGTTATCGTAAAATTGCCCAGGCGATCGGCATATTACCAAACCAGATTCTCTTTATTTCAGATGTAACGGCAGAACTAAAAGCAGCTAAAGAGGCGGGAATGCAAACCCTTTTTTCTCTGCGACTGGGCAATCGAACATCAGATTCGGAGGGGTTTCCGGTTATTAGCAGTTTTGATAATGTTTGAGCTTCAATTAGGTTGATGCGATCGCTTAATTAAAGCTCGTTCCCCACTCAGCAAAGCAATGCCCAATGTAACAATACCAATACCTAAAATCTGGATTGCATTTAAGGTTTCGTGAATTATCAGCCAAGCAACTAATGCCGTCAATGCTGGACTGCTAGAACCAATTATAGAGGCGGCGGTTGCACCGATCGCGCGAATACCAATATTATTCAAAATATGTCCGAGAAAACTCACCAATCCTGAAAATATCCCGCCAATCCATAGAGGTGTCCAGGCAAGATTATTATAGGGAAGTTGCCAAAATAGCAAGCTCATGCCAGAAAGCAGCAGTGTGGTAGCAAAACTGATCCAAGTGAAGGGAATTGGATGCAGTTTTTCAAAACATTTTTGGGCAATTACCGTATAAAGAGCATAAACAATTCCAGAGCCGACGCTGGCAAGAATGCCGATCGCAATTGCATAACTATTCTGAGTAGGTGTAGCTTGAGGAATAGTCAGAGCGCTACCGACTAAAATGATGCCCATGACAAGCCAGCGAAACAACGTCGGGCGATCGCCAAAAAACTGCCAAGCTAGTAGTGCCGTGAATATGGGATAGGTGAAAAATAGCGTCATGGCGATGCCAGTTGGAATCAACCCAAGGGCAACGTAGAGCGAAGCAACATAGACAAACATCAATACTCCACAGCCAAATGCCTGTATCAAAACATCGCGGCGATCGCGGTTGAATAAGCTTTGGCATTCTTTCCATGCAGATGGGTACAACTTGGGTGCGAGAAATGCCATAAGTGGAACCACCAAAAGCATTCGCATAAACATCAGCAAGAACGAATGAGGCAAATCAGGTGCGACGTATCCACCCAAAACAAATAAACCGAGAACGAGATGCTCTGCAAATAGAACTCGAACGGTGATGTTATGGAACGATAAGACAAAAGAAGATAGGAGAACTATCAGAATGCCCAGCACAGTCAAAAAGTCGATCGACTTTCTGATCTTACTGTTGAATCTACAAGACTAGCAGGTTTGGCGATCGCTGGAGATTGTTTGTAGGATGCGCCGTGTCTTCTCCTAGCTGAGCGCCAATAGCTCCACCGACAATCGAGCCAAAAACTGCCCCCGTTGGACCTAAAACCACTTTCCCCGCTACTGCGCCAAAAATTTGCCCAGTAGTTTCGCCAATTTTTTCGCCTGCTCTCTTTTGCAGGGTTTGGGCAATTTGCTCTGGTTTTAACTGAGTTCCTTGAGTATTGGCTAACGAAACAAATTGGTCAACCTGTTGCACGGTTTCAGCACCAAATTGAGCACCAATGATACTACCAACGAAAACACCAATCTGACTTCCCAAAATAGCGCCTGCGGGTCCCATCACGAGCGCTCCCGCTGTAGCGCCGATAGCGCCACCAAACATATCTCCTACCGCTCCACCAACCAAAGTTGCACCAAATGTTCTCAACTGTGACTGAGCCGTGTCAGGCTCGCGATCGGAATTTATGCTATCTGATGTATTTGTACCTAAATCTATTTGTAAATTGCTTACCTGTGCGATCGCTGCTAGCAACTCTACAGGTGGGGTAGGAGTGTTAGGAAACTGAGTCACCTCATAAGTAATAGTCAGACACTCTACTGTAGGATTGACTCTAACGCTTTCGACAACTGCCAAAGATTGAATTTGTTGCTCTAACTGGGCATAAGCTGCATCTTCAATTGGTTGGAGCAAGCGCAATCGCAACCGTCCCGCCACTGCATGAGCGATCGCACTCCTAACTTTAACTACAGTACTTTCCTCAGCAGCATCTAACTCAACAGCAAGGGACATACATTATCTCTTCCCTAAGATAGATTTTATCTATTGTATATTTTGTCGAGAAGAAATGAGTAGTGAGGGGTCATTTGTCATTTGTGCGCGATTCAGAAGTAAGTTCTTCTCTGCTCGTGCGCTCCCTGCTCCCTGCTCCCTGATAACTGATACACTGAGAGTATAAATTAAATCGCGTTCTCATCCTCGCTGGTTTAGAGGTGAGTGGCAATGAAAGCTAAAATTCTCGCCCTGGCTGCATTACTGACAATTTGCACCGCAGCACCTGCTAAAGCCGAAACAGATGTCGATTTTGGCGTAACAATTGGCGATCGCGCTGGAATTATTATCGTTCCTTCCCAATGGCGCGATCGCGACTATCATCGACACTACAGACGCGATTGGCATCGCCGCCCGCGCTATCGACTGTATCGTCCCGATCGGTATGGTTACGATCGCTTTTACGATCCATACAGATATGGTAAGAGATATCACCGCCGCTACAGGCACGGACGATATTACTATCCACGCCGCAATTCCGTGCAAATCAGGATTGGTTTTTAAGTAAATACTTGTAGGGTGCGTTGATAACGCACCCTGTATCTTTCCTAACGGCTGCCCGTTGGTTGAGGTGTAGTTGGTTGATCCGCTTGTAGCGGTTCTGGGGTAGAAGTTTGTAAGGACTCTTCGGAGAACTTCGTCCACTCGGTATGGAAGAAGCCTTCTTTGTCAGTCCGTTCGTAAGTGTGAGCGCCGAAGTAGTCGCGTTGAGCTTGCGTCAGGTTTTGGGGCAAGCGATCGCGTCTGTAGCTATCAAAATAATCCAACGACGCACTAAAAGCAGGTACGGGAATGCCAAGTTTCGCCGCTGCTGCTAAAACTTCCCGCCATGCATCTTGGCGATCGAGGATTGTTTGTTTAAACTCTGGAGCCAATAGCAAGTTGGGTAAAGTCGGATTTTCGATGAAAGCACTCTGAATCTTACCTAAAAATCCAGCGCGAATAATACAGCCACCTTTCCAAATTCGCGCCATTTCGCTCAAATTCAGGTCGTAAGAATACTCTTTGGAAGCTGTTGCCAACAGTGCCATTCCTTGAGCGTAAGAGCAGATTTTAGAACAATACAATGCATCCCGCACCATATTGACGAATGCCTTCGCATCACCCTGATACGTTCCTGTAGGACCAGGCAGCATTTGGGATGCAGCTACACGCTCTTGCTTGTACGAGGACATAATCCGCGCGTTTACCGCTGCCGTAATTGTAGGAATACACACCCCGAATTCCAAAGCACTTTGCACCGTCCAGCGCCCCGTGCCTTTTTGTCCGGCAGAATCGAGAATCATATCGACCAAGTGATTTTTGGTGTCAGGGTCGATATAGCGGAAAATATCTGCGGTAATCTCAATCAGGTAAGAATTGAGTTCGTCAGTAGTATTCCACTCGGCAAAAATTTCGTGCAGTTGCCGATTGTCCAAGCCCAAACCATCTTTGAGAAGGCTGTAGGCTTCGGCAATCAACTGCATATCGCCGTACTCAATGCCATTGTGAACCATTTTGACGTAGTGACCCGCACCCCCAGGACCGATATAAGTCACGCAGGGACCGTCTTCTACTTGAGCGGCAATTTTATTAAAAATTGGTGACAAATACTCGTAAGAACTTTTCGTTCCCCCAGGCATTAAGCTGGGACCATTTAATGCCCCTTCTTCACCTCCACTTACACCCATACCGATGAAGCGGAAGCCTTCTGGTTCTAATTCGCGGGTGCGTCGCGCCGTATCGTCATATAGTGAGTTACCGCCATCAATGATGATGTCGCCTTCATCCAACAAGGGTTTGAGCTGCTGAATGACTGCATCCACTGGCGCACCAGCTTTGACCATGATCAAAATCTTGCGGGGGCGTTCTAGGGCATTGACAAATTCTTCTAGAGAGTAAGTAGCGACGGCGTTTTTGCCCTGCGCCCGTTCCGCCATGAATGCATCGGTTTTTTCGGGAGTGCGATTGTAAACTGCGATGGGAAAACCATTACGCTCGACATTTAGGGCAAGGTTTTCACCCATAACCGCTAGTCCAATCACACCAAAGCTTTGCTGTGCCATAAGATTCTACGCTAAGCTCTGCACTTTCCAAGGATGAGTTCCCTTTCAGTCTAGCTCGTCATGTTTTTTTGGACTCTTACGAATTCCTTAAAGGTCAGTAGTGAGTGGTGCGCGGGTATGCGTGGTGCGTGGTGCGCGGGTATGCGTGGTGCGTGAGAAGAGTTCGCTGATAACTGGTCACTGGTCACTGATAACTGCTCCCCACTCCCTACTCCCCTTCTGTGGGTATTTCTTGACTCGGAAATAGCGTTGGTTGGCGTGGAATGCGATTTTGACGCAAGCGATCCATGAGTCGATTGTAGCGTTGTGGGTCGGCGGCGGAGGTCTGACGCTGCAAACGCGATCGCCAGAGACGGCGGCGCAGTTCTTGGCTTTGTCGATCCCGTCTGCGTCTTCTGCGAGTAGGTTGGTAATTTTCTGAGTTTTCTCCTTGACGTAGGGAACCACCCTCGCTATTTTGGTCGGTAATTTTGCCAATCGATATTCTTCTAGGTTTAACTGGCTGTCGTTTGATACTAGGTTTGCGGTTGTCTAAGTTGGGTAAAGCGGCAAATTTCTCTACAGCCATGCCTTCTACAGCTTGCACCATAAATCGATTCCAAGCATAGGCTGCTGTACTGCTACTACCTGCCGTGGGTTGATTATTATCGTTTCCTAACCAAACTCCGGTAACGAGTTGGGGAATGTAGCCGACGAACCATAAATCGCGAGCTTTGTCTGATGTCCCAGTTTTACCTGCGACAGAACGATCTACCAAAGCCGCCGCACCACCAGTTCCAGCAGTGATGACATTTCTTAACATCCAAGTGGCGATCGCCGCACTGTCTGGATCTAGAACTCGCTGGGATTTAAACTGAGCATCGTAGATAATATTGCCACTGCGATCGCGAATTCGCCGGATGCCATGAGCTTCTGTATGCATTCCCCCAGTTGCCAAAGAACCATAGGCGCTGCTCAATTCCAACAAATTCACTTCTGCCGAACCTAAAGCCAAAGAATAGGCAGGGATCAAAGGTGATTTAATGCCCATTGACTGGGCGAGTTTAATTGTCGGATCGAAGCCTACATCCATTAACACCTTGACTGCGACTACGTTAATTGAAGCAGCAAGAGCATCCCGCATCGACATATTGCCCCGAAATCTCTCGCTGAAGTTTTTCGGTTCGTAACCATCGACTTTGAAGGGAGAATCGAGATATTGTTTGTAAGGAGAAAGACCGCTAGCGATCGCAGCCGTGTAGACAAACCCTTTGAATGTCGAGCCTGGTTGTCTTTGGGCTTGAGTAGCGCGATTGAACTGATGTTTGCCGAAGTCCGTTCCCCCTACCATTGCCCTCACTTCGCCGTTACGAGGATCGATCGCTACTAGTGCTGCTTGCTCGAATCTTTGCCATTTCCCATTCTCGGTTACAGTTTTTAGCACAACTGCTTCAGCAGCTTGCTGCCATTTGGGATTGAGGCTGGTTTCTACCGTCAGTCCGCCGGCTTTGAGGGCATCCGCAGGGACGTATTTGGGTAATTCTCGTTGAATATAGGTAGTAAAGTAGGAGGCTTTAGCTTGAAGTCGCTTAGGAGAACTAGTTTTTATCGTTAGAGGTGACTCTCTCGCCGCCGTCGCCTCAGATGCAGTAATGACTCCATCCTCCTGCATCCGCTGCAATACCAAGTTGCGCCGCCCAATCGCCGTCGATTTATTCACTGTAGGAGAGTAAAAATTCGGTGCTGGGGCTAGTCCGGCAATTGTTGCTATCTCAGATAGTGTCAGCTGGTTAACTGACTTGCTGAAATAAACCCAAGCCGCATCTGCTACGCCATAAGCCCCTTGTCCCAAATAAACTGAGTTGAGATAACGTTCTAAAATTTGGTCTTTGCTTAAATTCTCTTCAATTTTCATTGCCAGACGAATCTCTTTGAGCTTGCGCCACAGACTGCGCTCTTGATTTAAAAAGAGAATTCGTGCTAGCTGTTGTGTAATGGTACTCCCACCCTCCACCAAATTAGCCGAACGCAAATTTGCCCAGACTGCCCTGACAATCCCCTGGCGATCGAAACCGCGATGTTGATAAAAGCGCCTGTCTTCCGAAGCAATAAAAGCTTGGACTAGAGGTTTGGGAATTTGCTCTATTTTCAACGGTTCTCTAGTTGCTGGACCTTGCTGCTGTAAAATTGTGCCATCTCCAGCCGCGATCGTTAGCGTTTGACTCCGCACGGTAGCGAATAGTTCATTCGCTAGTGGTAAACTACTCTCTATAGATAACCAAACACTACTCAATGCCGCTAGCCCGCCGCCAAAACCCACAAGCAACCAAAACCAGAACCGAAAATAGAGGGGTTTGTAGCGAGATTTAATAGACGATTTCTGGGAACTACCTGAAGATCGCCCACTTTGGTGGCGATCGGAAAACTTTCCAGATGGACTTTGCCCTGTTGAATCTGGTTCCATCAGCTTTGGTTACTCACTCCTCAAAATAGCGGATAAATCCCATCACACCAACGCGATCGCTCGTAACAAATACGAATCCCATTTCCAAGCTATAACCGTCTCGCATATTTTAATCCCTGTTTAAGAATGGAGTCTTAAGTGACACACTATTTAAAGGGAGTAGGGAGTAGGGAGTAAAGAGCAGGGGAGCAAGACAATTCAAAATTCAAAATTTTCTGACTCCTGACAAATGACGAATGACGAATGACAAATGACTAATTGCGCGATCGCCCTGGGAAGTAATCTTGGTGATTCTTTGGCTATTGTAGAGGCTGCTTTAGCAACTTTGGCAGATATACCTAAGATTGTAATTGTGGCAAAATCTAGCTGGTATCGCACAAAAGCAGTAGGACCACCGCAGCCAGATTATATTAATGGTTGTGCAGTGCTTCAAGTTCAACTGTCGCCGCAGGCATTGTTAGATATTCTACTGACAACCGAAGTAAAATTCGGGCGCGTGCGCCAAGAGCGCTGGGGGGCGAGAACGCTTGACATTGACCTTTTGTTGTACGACAATCTCATTCTCGATACTCCTAGCCTTACCCTACCTCATCCCCGCATGAGAGAACGAGCCTTTGTTCTCGTTCCGCTAGCAGAAATTGCTCCAAGTTGGATCGATCCTGTATCCGGTAAAGCGATCGCTACGCTACTTCAAGCTGTAGATTGTACTGGAGTCAGTTATCAGTGACCAGTGACCAGTGACCAGTTACCAGTTACCAGTTACCAGTTACCAGGAGTTAGGAGTAATTTTTCTTCCCTACTCCCTACTCCCTACTCCCTACTCCCTCACATGATGCAAGAACCTCCACAATTACTCAAACATCGCCTGTTTTACCAAGGGCGTAAATTTAGTTTTGAAGTCAATCGCTATCGTTTACCCAACCAAGTTGAAGGCGATTGGGAATGCGTCCGCCACCCTGGAGGCGCTTTAGCTGTTCCTATTACTTTAGAAGGTAAATTAATTCTATTGCGGCAATATCGCTTTGCCACACAAGGCAGAATTTTAGAATTCCCTGCCGGGACTGTAGAGCCAAACGAAGAACCGTTTGACACGATTCAAAGAGAAATTGAGGAAGAGACAGGCTATCGCGCTCAAAAATGGCAAAAACTGGGACAATTTTTTCTTGCCCCTGGTTATTCTGATGAAATTATTTATAGTTTTTTAGCGCAAGATTTAGTTCCTTTGGATGCGCCTCCTAGTCAGGATGCGGACGAAGATATAGAAACAGTCTTCATGACACCCCAGGAATTTGAACAAGCCATTCTCGCCGGACAACCAATAGATGCTAAATCTATTGCTAGTTTTGTTCTAGCTAAACCGTTTTTACTTGCTTCTCAGTAGATGGCAGACGATCGCTGATAACTGATAACTGATAACTGTTAAATCTGCGCCGATCGCGGTTTTGCAGCAACCCAGTGAGAGTAAGAAGTAACTTGAGTAATTAATACTCCTTCCGGTAATTCACCAATTTTTTTATATTCAATTGTAGTTGTAAAGTCGCGGATGAACTGAGCAACTTGACAGACATAACCAACGATCCATTCTTGTATCCAATTGAGTTGTTCGACATTGGCTACATCCTTTCCTTGTCCGGCAAAGGTGATTTTGCCAAACCGATCGAATTCAAATAAATTTAGCCATTCAAAATCAGGACGAGTTGATTTCCATGTGTTGATAGTCAACGTGCGCCCTATGTAATTGATACTATATTCATTCAGTTGAACCAGGGCTTGAACTATATCTTCAATCTTGACAGCTACTCGCTTAAAACCTAATATCCATAAGATCTGGCGTTTAATCTCGCCTAATCCTTGATAGTTATGGGGACTTTCTACAGAAATTCTTTGATGATTGGCTACTAACACTTCCAGTTTTTCAACTTTAGTAGAAATTTCAGTAGTATCGGCATAAAGAGTCTGTAAAAGTTGTTCGATAGTTTCTTCTAGATAAATTCCTCTTAGAAGCTTTTCTAAAGTTTCTTGTGTGTTGAAACAAAAGCCAGTTTTCTGACTCAAGATTGTTTTCAATTCCTCTTCGTTTTGCAGCAAGAGTTTACGAATATAATAACAAGTTGAAAATCCGGGTTTAACTAAGTAGCTCATGATATTAATCGATAGTAAAGGTAGTGTGATGTTGTCGAAAAATAAGTAAATTCTTAAACAAAAAATATGGCGATCGCAATTGATGAGTTTACTAGTCTACTAGGCTTGTGTACTATTTAAGTAAGAGAATGAAGGAATATTAGAAGGTATATTTAGAGGGGGAATATTACCGTATGTTACTTTTTCTACTTCTATAGCTAATTGAACTGACTTCATCATCTCAGCTGCTGATGGAAACCGCTTGTTAGGGAATTTTTGCATGGCAGTGGAGATTGTAGAACGTAGTAAGAGAGGAACAGCGCTAGGAATTTCTACAGCTTGATTCATGTGGGCTGTCATTAATTCTCCTGGCATTCCTGAAAAAGGACGAAATCCCAAAACCAACTCGTACAGCATTACTCCAACTGCATAAAGATCTGAAGCTGGAGAAGATTTACCATAAAATCTTTCTGGAGCCATGTAAGCAGGAGAGCCAGTACAAATAATTTTATCTGTAGAAATTTCTTGACAAACTCTTGCTAAACCAAAATCAGAAATCCGAGCTAAGTAGCTAGTAGAACCTATACTAATTAAAATATTTTCTGGCTTAATATCGCAGTGAACGACACCACGAGTGTGTGCGTGTTCCAGTCCAGCAAGAATATCTGTAATAAATTTCAAACCGTGAATGAGATTAAAATCATCGCTTTGCATGAAATTACGCAAAGTTCCGGCTTCGCAATAGTCCATAACCAAAAATCTCGCATTTTTTATATGTTCGATACCTTGGAAAGAAATAATATTAGGATGCTGTAAGCTAGATAAAAAATGTAATTCTCGTAAAAACTTTTTCGTAGGAAAACGTTGTTGATCGAGTTCTTTAAGTGCTACAGTCTTACCATTCTTTTTATCAATAGCACAGTAGACTCGTCCGAATTGCCCTTGTCCAACTAGCTTTAAAATATGATACTTGGAGGAAGTTGGTAAAATTTCACTCATAGTTTTTAGGATAAAAAGTATCTTAATTTCTGTGTCGGCTGCAACGATTAGAGCGATATAATGCTTTACATCAAATCTGTTATGATTGCTCTGCTATCTGCTATTTTTAATTTTAGATATTAGTCTTTTAACGGAGTTTCTATAAATGCTTGAAATACCAAAAAAGGCTTGATAAACTGACTGACAGCTCAAAAATTGAAAATAACTGAGAATTGGGGTAATGTAACCCCAATTCATTTTGGTCAACTTTGCCTTAGTTTTGAACTAGACAAAAATGACGTTATATAGCTCAGCCAGATTTCGTTGCGGCGCGATCGCCTCCCAATTGACCTAAATTAAGAGAACAAAGACTCTAAGGCAATATCTTCAAACGATCCTGCCATTGAGCTTTCGTAAGCTACCTCTGTGAGCGCTTCAGCTTCACTAGGCGAATCTAAATCGTGAAACTTCTTACCGAGGTCGCGAGCAATTTGATATTTATCAATCTCACCGCTCTCAAAGAATAGTCTGGCGGCTTCGCGTAAATCCCGTACTGCCGCTTTTTTATCACCGAGATCGGCATGGGCAAGACCGCGACTTTGAAAAGCTTCTGCATATTGAGGATTAACTCGAATTGCTTCTGTAAAATCACCAACTGCTGCTTCGCGATCGCCCAAGCGTTGGTAACTCAAACCGCGATTGAAGAAAGCATTAGCAGAAATCGGATTGATCCGCAAGCTTTGAGTGCAAGTCTCGATATCGCGCAAAGCATCTACAGTTCTAGCAATCTTAGCTTGTTCGTTCATCAAACGGTTGTTTTGCTCCTGTACCAGCATATTAGTTTGTTGCTGGAGCTGTTCTAGCTGCTGGTTGAGCGTTTCTAGTTGCGTTTGTAACTGGTTTTGAATGTTTGCGTCTTGCTGTTGGAGTTGAGCAAGACTTCGATCGTTATTTTCTCGCGCTTGTTGCAAGTTATTATTTGTTAGCTGAAGGTGTTCGTCCAACAACTTAATTCCAGCTTGAGCTTCACCATGCTTTTTCTCTGTTTGTTGCTCAAATGTTTCCAATTCTTCACTCAGTCTTTCCAGATTAGATTGAGTTTTTACCTGCTCTTGCAATACTTGAGCGATCGTGGCTAGATTGTGTTGTTTTAAATGATCTAACAGTATCCGCCGATTGGTTAAATTGAGTGCGACAGTGACAGATAGTGGAATTGCAGCAACTGCTGCCTGATTTAGCATGAAAGAAGCGATCGCGCCGCCAATCGAACCAACTACCGATGCGATTTCTACCTTTTCTAACCAAGGATATTTATTTGCTGGTGCTGTGAAATTATCTTGCATAGTAACTTACTGTGAATTTTCAATTAAGGAAATGGTAATGGGTAATAGGTTATCGCGATCGACAAATAACTAACAACCAAAAACTAACAACTACCCATTACTAACTGCCAGTTATGTTTTACCCAAAATCACTTGATTGAGTCCTAAAACTGGAGATGCAAGCGCTGCTTCTTCAGCAGATAGAAACTGTTTCATCAACTCGTTTAGTAATGGATAAGTGATGTTGGCAATATGTCCGTATTTATAAGCACGAACAATAGTTTGATACCAAAGCAAGCAACTTTCTCGCAAGCGATCGAGGTCGCTACTCAATACAGTTGTGGCTGTGTAACGTATCATATTTTTCAAATCGCGTTGGCAGGTTGAAACATTGAGCTTATTGTTACCTTGCCCAAACAGATTCTCGTTAGCAGCCCACTTTGCCTCCAACTGACTGAGAACTTCTGCCTCAGCAGCTTGAATTTTCTGATATGCACTTACACGAGAATCAAGAGACTCAATGTAATCTTTAAGAAACTGAAGTTCTTCTGAAGTAGCGTAGCGACCGTCCGCTTCTACGGTCAAGCGGGCTAACTGACTCAACATAAACTTTTCTACTCCTGGGCAATAATATTGACAACACTATTCGGTTTTAGCCTTGCTAGATATGAATTGCTGAAATTACTATCCCGCAATGTTTCTACAATCCAAAATCTGAAATCCAAAATCTAAAATCCAAAATGGTATGGCGCTTAGGTATCGCTGGCATGATTTAGATATTCGGTAACCTCACTACGAGTATCTTGAAGTTGAGTAATCATCGAACGGGTAACCAACTTACCTGCTTCCACGAGAATTCTACCGTCTAGAGGGTGAAGGATATTTTGTTCTGCCCGCGTGCCAATGAGAGACTCAATATCATCAATTGCACTGACATACGTACCAGAAGGTAATTCAACGACTACGCCTTCACCAATCACTAAAGCTTGACAAGCGAGGCGAGAATTATTGTTAGCAGAAGTAATGACCTCAATGGTACGCCGTTCGCGTCGGCTAGGTGAAGACAAGCCTTCCATGCCACTTTTGATGTAAACATGGCAGGTAGCACACATTCCTCGACCACCACACTCATGTAACACATTCAGTTCATTTTTTAACAGAACAGATAGGATGTTGCCATTCGTTTGAATGGAAGTTTCTTCACCGATTGGTTCTAGTCTGACAGTCTTTGCCATGTTTTCCTAATTGGCTAATTGCTAATTACTTCATTGATTGGAACTATTGCAAAGTCGATGCATGATGATTTCATGCTCTTGCTGTTCTTCTAACCAAGCATCAGCTGGTTTGATTCGTTGTGCTAAGCCTAGAACAAAGTGATTGTACTCAGCTCCTAGAGATTCGCAAGTTGTTTGCAAACAGTGAAGTTCCCGTCCTGTCAGTTGGCTGAAGAAAGCGCGGAGGATACCTGCTTCAAAGTGACACACTGGTCGTTTGCTTTGGGGTGCTTGCTTGGCGTAGGGAGAATTCTGAGTTTTAACCACCAAAAAGCCTTGTTGGTAGTAGCTCAAATCTAATTCAAAAGTTCCCCAGCCATGAGCTTTCCAACACTGTCTGAGACACTGGGTAAATTCAACCATCTCCATTTCGTTGATCGGCTTGGAGTAATACTCGCTGACTTGTTCGACAAACCGAGCGTAGAAATTTTTGCCCCACCAGCGTCCGCAATTGGCAAGCACTACACCGGAAGCTTGACCTGTTTCTTGGTTAAGCGCGGTATAAATCGATTGAATCAGCGTGTCTGGAATTGCTATGAGGCGATCGCCGTGGCGATTTTCCAGTAAACCTGATTCAAAATCACCCTGAATGTAGGCATCAAAGGCAAAATAATTTCCTGGTAAGCGTTCGTCTTTGATTAAATCGGCGACAGTAATCATGATTTTGTCTGTTGCTTCTGCTTGTTTGATAGTGAGTTATGCTGGCGAGTGATGCTTATGCTGGCACTGTGGCTGCACTACAAGTTCCCATGACAGCTTGTTCCACTTGAGCTAAGAACGGTTGCAGCAGAGCCATTTGTTCCTCAGCCAGAATTTCTGGCAAGCGAGTTATGAGGAACTGATAAAGGGTTGTATCAATGCCTTGTGTTTGGTGGACTTGAACGATGTCCGTCAGCCATTCCAGCAATCGATGTTGGAGAAACATGGGATTATTCAACAGCATTGCCATCGCACAGTAACGTAGCGTTCCCAGCCAATTTTTTAAGGCGCGTTCGATGGTTTCTTGTTTGTGTTGGGGAAAAGCTACGAGCAGTTGGTCGGCGATCGGTTGAAAAATGGCAATTTCGTTATCCCGCAGCAATTCATAAACTTGCAAGCGTTGGGCAAGGGATGAAACATGATGCTTCAAAGCAACTATTTCTTCTAGCCTAAGATAGCGTTCTTCAGCATCATCAAGTATGGTTCTGATTTCTGGGTACATAAATTTGCAGCTTTAGAATAGATCTGAGAAGTCTGAGAAGGTCGGTTCGGGAGCTAAAGGTGGAGGTAGCTTAGTTGCCGATTTAGGCAGAGTTCCAATTTCTGGATTCCCTTCCCAAGGAAGATACCCAAAACAATCTTTGACTCGTTGTTTCATACGAGCATAGGGATCTAGTTGTCCCCAGTTAACATCCTCAACTGGTCGCCCTTGCCAATTGCAATGGCTGAAGAATTTTTTGACGGAAAGCCGCAACCAAGCTGCGTGAGGATTGGCGATGGGAGTAAAATGCTGTAGTGGCGATTGATGTTGTAGTGGTGCTGGAATCGGCGGATTGCTATTCGCTGGCTGTTGTTCTCCTTCCCATCCGCAAAGCCGCAAGAATTGTTGAACTGTCAGGCATTCCCAAGAAGAGAGAAATTCCTCGCTAAGTTGATGTTGCGGGTAATCAGCATCCTCAAGCTCTTGTCCGTCCCAGTTACAAGATTGCAAAAATTGCTGTACCGATTGGCACAGCAAAGTATTTCGATTCCTCATCCTAACCGTTCTCCATGACGCAGCCGCTTTTCAATATCGCGAGCTGTAGCACCCTCGTTGTGCCAGAAGGCAGCAGCATCAATTCGGTCTTTTGTACCCAAGAGGAATTTACAGTATGTCTCTCCCATTGAGTAGCACTGAATTTCAATGCAACTCAAGGTTTTTTTAACGAGATCGCTGAAGAATCCAGCAAATAATCCCGCATAGATATGACAAACTGGTTTACCAACATCACCTAGCGTTCTAGCTACGGCAGAATCGAAGATGTTAACGAACATGAACCCGTTTTTGTGGTCGCTCATATCGACTTCCCAGTTGCCCCAGCCTTGAGCAGTGAAGGGCCACCACCATGCTTCTAGCATGTACAGGGAATTGACTTCTTTGACGTTCTTGCCATATTCCTGCTCAAACCACTGTTGAAAGAATTTGGCATCCCTGGTTCCCCACTCGAAGCCAATGTTGTACATCAAGACTGTAGAAGCGCTGCCGACTTCTTCTTCCAATCCTTCAATTAAGCCTACGATGAAGTCTTCTGTGGCAAATAGATGGCGCTGGTCGTGCCAATCGGTAACAATGCCCGTGTTCGGTTGAAATTGGAAGTAGTCATCAAAGCTGTAATGGTCGTGCTTTTGGGGATACTTCTTCTTTAAGGAATATTCTGCTTGCGTACCTGGTTTTGAGTGAGTAGAAAAGAGCAAATTGTCGGACGAGATAACCATTTAAAAAATACTCCTATGCATGAAAAATCGGGTGATTCTTCCGTGTAGTTTCTAGC
>NZ_JBOFLP010000014.1:0-19661 GCF_051657925.1 Chroococcidiopsis sp. | reverse complement strand
TACTCTTTTCTAGGTTCGGTCGCCTTGCAGAACCGCTTTTCAGCTCGTCTCTCTTCCGGCGCTTTATTAATCTAACTAATCCCTCTAGCTCTTGTCAACTAGTTGGACAAAACTTTTTTGGCTTTCTCTCCCTCCCCCCTCCACACACGGGTTTGAGTTAAAGTAATTCTGGAATTAAACCAGGAAGTGTTGTTAGTCGTGAGTACTTTTGCTGTTTTACCACCTTGGTTAATACTCGATCCTCTGCTGCGTGAATGGTTATCTGAAGATATTGGACGAGGCGATCGCACGACTCAAAGCTTGCTAGCTCACAATCCACCTATAGGACAGGCTAAGTGGGTAGCTAAAGCTCCCGGAGTTATTGCAGGTTTGCCAGTTGCAGCCAGAGTATTTCAGACTTTAGACGAGCAAGTCAAATTTGTCTCTTGTGCGGCTGAAGGAGAGTTGTGTCAGTCAGGACAAGTTATTGCTCAGATGAGTGGAGCGTTGGATGCATTGCTGATGGGAGAAAGAGTTGCGCTTAACTTGGCGATGAGGTTGAGTGGTATTGCTAGCCTTACCCGTCAGTATGTGGAGAGAATAGAAGATTTACCGACTCAATTAGTTGATACGCGCAAAACAACTCCAGGACTGAGAGTGCTAGAAAAGTATGCGACTCAACTAGGAGGAGCAATTAATCACCGAATGGGATTGGATGATGCAGTGATGATTAAAGATAATCATATTGCAGTGGCTGGTGGAATTAGTAAGGCGATCGCCCAAATCCGCCAGCGCATACCATATCCTCTCACCATAGAGGTTGAAACCGAGTCTTTGGAACAAGTATCAGAAGCCATGCAGCATGGGGCAGATATCATTATGCTGGATAATATGTCTCTAGAGAGGATGCATCAAGCAGTAGAGACAATCCGGCAACACAATAGCAAAATCAAAATTGAAGCTTCTGGTAACGTTTCTTTGGAAACGATTTGCTCGGTAGCAGAAACAGGCGTAGATTATATTTCTAGTAGTGCGCCGATTACTCAAGCGAAGTGGTTGGATTTGAGTATGAAAATTGAATGTTGAGCTTGGAAGTGTCTGCGGCTAGGTAGAACAATCGAATCGCCTACACCTTACTGACACACTATACATAACTATTTAGAAGTGTCTGCGGCTAGGTAGAATGATCGAATCACTTACGCCTTGCTGACACACTATACATAACTGTTATGAAAGAAACTTTAGAACAGCTCAAACCTCGATTCGAGCAAGCTTTGGCTGCTGCGTTGGGTGCAGAATATGCTGGAGTCGATCCAATTTTAGTACCTGCTAGCAATCCTAAATTTGGAGATTATCAAGCAAATATAGCTCTACCGCTAGCGAAACAAGTAGGAAAACCTCCACGGGCGATCGCAGAACAGATTGTATCAAAATTAGATGTTGGAAATATCTGTGAAACTCCAACTGTAGCTGGACCTGGTTTTGTTAATTTGACATTAAAGCCTGCTTATTTAGAAGCACAGCTACAAAAAATTAATCCCGATCCTCGGCTAGGAATTACACCAGTCAAGCATCCCAAGAAAATTATTGTAGACTATCCCAGCCCAAATATCGCTAAAGAAATGCACGTTGGGCATTTGCGTCCAGCCGTAATTGGAGATTGCATTTCTCGAATTTTAGAATTTATCGGACATGACGTAGTGCGTCTAAGTCATGTAGGCGATTGGGGAACTCCTTTTGGAATGCTGATTGCTTACTTACAAAAGGCATATCCAGAAGCTTTGACAACAGATGAAAATTTGGATTTAGGAGATTTATCTTCATTTTATCGTCAAGCCAAAAAGCAGTTTGATACAGATGAAGAGTTTAAGGAAGTAGCAAGACAGGCTGTAGTTCAACTTCAAGCAGGAGAGGAAAAAACAATTCTGGCTTGGAAGATTGTTTGCCAACTGTCTAGCAGAGCATATCGAGTTATTTACGATTTGATGGGAATTGCTGCGTTTATAGAAAGAGGAGAATCTTTCTATAATGCTTTATTAGCAGAAACAATTGAAGAGTTAGAAGCAAAAGGACTTGTAGAAATTGACGCAGGCGCAAAGTGCGTTTTTCTAGAAGGTTTTACAAATAAAGAAGGTAAACCTTTGCCTCTAATCGTGCAAAAATCTGATGGAGGTTATAATTATGCCGCAACAGATTTAGCGGCAATTCGCTATCGCGTGAATATCGATAAAGCGCAACGAGTAATTTATCCAGTGGGTGCTGAGCAAACTAATCATTTTGCCCAAATTTTTCAAGTAGGAAAACGAGCGGGTTGGATTACAGACGAGGTAGAGTTTTTTCACGCTCCTTTTGGTTTGGTTTTAGGTGAAGATGGAGCAAAACTAAAAACTCGTTCGGGGGAAGCTGTACGCTTAAAAGATTTGTTAGATGACGCGATCGCCCATGCTCGTAAAGATTTAGAATCTCGATTAAAAGAAGAAGATAGAAAAGAAACAGAAGAATTTATTAACCACGTTGCTCAGGTTATCGGTATTAGTGCGGTTAAGTACGCTGACTTGAGTCAAAATCGCAATAGCAATTACATCTTTAGTTACGATAAAATGTTAGCTTTGCAAGGGAATACTGCCCCTTATATGTTATATGCTTATGCACGGATTCAAGGCATTAGCCGTAAGGGAGAAATTGATTTCGAGCAGTTGGGCGATAACGTTAAGGTTGTATTGCAGCATGAAACTGAACTCGTATTGGCAAAGCATTTACTTCAGTTAGATGAGGTTATCTCAACAATTGAAGAAGATTTATTACCAAATCGATTGTGCGAGTATTTGTTTCAATTGAGCCAAAAATTCAATCAATTTTACGATCGCGATCGAGGTGTTCCAGTCTTGAATGCGGAAGAACCTCAGAGAACGTCGCGGTTAGTACTGTGTAATTTAACGGCTAGAACTCTCAAGTTGGGATTATCTTTATTAGGCATTCCCGTGTTGGAGAGGATGTAAATAGCAGATTCAAACAGGGTGGGTAATGCCCACCCTACTATTTATTTTAGGTTGTTTAGGTGGTGAGGAGAAGATTATGAAGATAACAGTTATTAGTCAAATTGCGATCGCGCTCGTGTCTTTATCTACAGTTTCTACACCAACTGCGGTTAAAGCTCAACTTATTCCACAGCCTTGGGTTTCGGTGGGAGGAGATGATGGTGATGTAACTTTTTCTGTGGGTGCGAGAATTATTGGTTTAGGGGTTGAATTAGGATTTGGTCCGGGTGATTCAACGGGAGTGGACGTACTCAAGTTTATTAATTTATCTGTTGTCGATCCCTATATTGGGGTAGGATATTATTCGGATGATGAGGATTTCGCCGTGTCTGGTGGGGTTCAAATTGATGCTGCGGATAATCTGTTTGTAGGAGTTGGTTATAATTCCGTGCGGGGATTTAACGGACAGGTGGGAGTTAAGTTTTAATCGCTTATAGACTAGAAGTCTAAGGTTATACAGACAAAGCCTGCGAACGCAGGCTAAACAGGAATTTAGCTATTTTCAACTCCCTTTAAAAAGCGGAGAATTGGAGATAAAAGATTTTATTTCGGTGGCTGAGTCAAGTTGCATAACAGAACGAGCGATCGCCTCTGCTTCTTGTGTTGTGAACTGACTGATTATTTGTTTAATCTGAGGAATAGATTGAGGATTAAGACTTAATTCGTCTAAACCTAAGCCTAGTAATATGGGTACAGCTAAGGGTTCGGCTGCGAGTTCGCCACACAATCCTACCGAAATTTCTGCATGGTGTGCGGCTTGCACAGTTTTTTGAACTGCTTGCAATACAGCAGGATGAAAAGCATCAGCTAATGGAGCAACTTTCGGATTGGTGCGGTCTGCTGCCATGATATATTGGCTTAAGTCATTCGTACCAATGCTGAAAAAGTTGACTTCAGAGGCAAGTTTATCTGCGATCGCAACCGCAGATGGAATTTCTATCATGATGCCAATTTCAATATTTTTATCAAAGGGAATACCAGCTTGGGACAATTCTGTTTGTGCTTCTGCCCAAATTGCTTTAGCTGCTTGTAGTTCTGCTAAAGTTGCAATTGTGGGAAACATAACTTTAATTTGATGTCCTGAGCTAGCTCGTAATATTGCTCGTAACTGAGTTTTGAAAAGCTCGGGACGATCCAAGCAAAATCGAATACCTCGCCAGCCTAAAAAAGGATTAGTTTCTGCTTGTAATCCCAGATAAGAAAGAGGTTTGTCGCCACCTACGTCCAGAGTACGAATAATTAGGGAACGGTTTGCTAAAATTTGAGCGATCGCACGATAAATTTCAAATTGTTCTTCTTCTGTAGGTGAGGACGTTCTGTCGAGATACAATAATTCGGTGCGTAATAATCCGACTCCCTCTGCACCTTGAGCGATCGCAACTTGAGCATCGGCAATACTACTAATATTAGCAAAGACATGAATTCGCTTACCGTCACGGGCGATCGCTGGTGCTTGCGCTTTGGCTCGTGCTTGCTGTCTAGCGGTAATTATCGCATCTCTTTTCGCTTCGAGGGTAGCAATTGTTTTAGAATCGGGTTGTATCCAAATATTGCCATTTTCACCATCAATTGCTAATAGCGTACCAGGTTCTAAACTTAAAATTTGTGAGTTGATACCGACAACAGCCGGAATTCCTAACGTGCGTGCCAAAATTGCACTGTGAGAAGTACCGCTACCTTGTAACGTACAAATTCCTAATACCTTTGTCCGATCTAATTGGACTGTATCAGAAGGAGAAAGATCGCGAGCAACGAGAATACTGGGCTGAGTTAATTCTATATTAGCAGTAGAAACGCCAAGGAGCGATCGCAAAACTCTTTGTCCTACATCAATAATATCTTTAGCTCGTTCTTGTAAATAAACGTCATTGAGATGGCGATAACTATTTGCTATTTCATCAATAATGGTATTCCAAGCAAATTCAGCATTTTGATGTTGCTCAAAAATTCGTTTTTGTACGGGTTCGATAATTGCTGGATCTGCCAAAATTAAAAGATGTGCATCAAATATTGCTGCTTCATTCTCATGAATATGGATTCGATCTTTGATATTTTGAATTTCTTGTTTAGCAGTTGCGATCGCTGTTTGTAAACGCTGCCATTCAGCCTCTACATCAGCTACACAAAGTTCGTGAACTTTTATTTGATGCAAATGATATTGAAAAACTGGGGCGATCGCAATTCCTGGGACAGCGGGAATTCCTTGTGGAAAATGAGAGAAAGTATGGAGGTGAGGAGATGAAGTATGATGAGTCTCACCAAAATTGTTTTCGACAAGTTTCTGTAGTGCTAACAGTGCCGCATCTGTATCCTCACCAACAGAAGCGATCGCAATTTCGTGTCCTTGACGTACTCCTAATGTAGCGACTTGATTGATACTATCTGCTCTCACAAAATCTGTGTTTCTAGTGATATTTCGCACGCGAATTTGAGCCTGAAACTGAGTTACTGTGGTGACAAATTGAGCCGCAGGACGTGCGTGTAGTCCTTGTGGGTTACGGATTGTCAGGTGGATTTCTTTTGTTGGGTGGGAGTCGGGAGTCGGGAGTCGGGAGTCGGAAGATCTGTTTATATCTTCTTCACCAATGACAAATGACGAATGACTAATGACACCTAATTGTGCTGCTTTTGCTGTGAGTGCTTGTCGTGCTTCAGAAATAACGACATCGATATCGTTACTAGATGTAGCTGCAACAGAGGCGGCGATCGCACCTTCTACTAGAGGTGCTTCACACAAATGAATTTTATCCTGTTGTTCTTCTGGCAAGAATTCTATTGCCATCTCCGCACTAAGTAAGGCACTACCGAGATCCATGAGTACGAGAACGCCATCGTCACTATATACAGAGGCGATCGCTTCATAGACTTGCATGGCATCTGTACCCAGTGGATTTTCTGGATCGTCAACTCCTGCTGCTACGGCTATGGGTACTTTGTCTTGTACCATTTGCCGTGCAAGTTCCCGCACGCCTTCGGCTAGTTTTTTGCTGTGAGAGACAATGACAATGCTAACCATGCGATCGCCTCAAGGGTATTTAAAAGCTTCTACCAACTCAGTTACTCTAACTTAGCGCAATGTTACTCGATCAAAAGTTACAGCTTTAGCTTTTGTATTTAGCTGATAAAAGGAAATATTTCAGTAAGCTAACTAAGTAGTTAAGTATACATAGAGGCAATCGCTGCATAACAAAGTTAGCAATAAGACTACTATCATTCTTATCTTTAGTAGGGCAGAGTAAGGGTTGACTTCTATCAGCAGCAGTACTAAAGTACTATAAATTTCGACTCAGCCACTATTAATGCACTTCATCTTCTGGGAGAAAAGTAGCAAATGCCACAAATTAATAAGCAAATCAAAAAACATTTTCTACTCGCTAAAACAAATATATTATCTAAAACTGATTCGAGCAAAAAAAATATTTCTGTTATATTTCAATATATTTTTAAATATATATATGGTGGTTTTTCAGCATCATTTCCAGTATACTATTTTGTTTTTGGTATAATTTTTCTTACGCTAGTAATACTAGCATTATTAGATGTATTTACTAGCTTTAACCTAAAACCAGAAGTTGCCGCTTCACTTACCGCAGTATTATTTTCTACATTTATGACGCCACTCTTGGTAGGTATGGTAACTTCTTATCAAAACAGGCGAACTGCTGTAAAAACTAGAAATGATAAAGTCGATATTATTCAAGCAGATTTTATTCGGTTTTTGGTTGAAGCTCGATTCAACTTAACCAAACATCCTTCGTACGAGCAAAGAGTATTAATTTTCTGTAATGAAATGACTGCAAAAATAATTGAATCAGGCTCTTATCAAGCACAACTACAATGGTCTATTCTAAAACCTGAATTTATAAAAATATGTTTAAATACAAATTCCAAGTTAACTAATAGTCAAATAAAAGACATTCTAAACTTTTTAGAGGCGATAAGAGAGCAGTTAGGTTATGGTGATTCTCGACTTCGCATTCATATCCTTGAAGACTTATTGAATTAGATAGATTCTTTCAATATAAAACATACTTTTACCAGGAGCGCGCTCTCTTTATTTCTCCAAAGCTGCTAATAGACTCTTAAACATTAAATAAGTAGAAGTTGCGCCTGGATCTTGGTGTCCAATACTGCGATCGCCTAAATAACTCGCTCTCCCTTTTTTAGCTAGCATAGGAATAGTCTCTTTCATCGCTTGTTCTGCTACTAATACTACTTGCTGCATCGTTTCTACAATATTTTTATTTTGATCTACAGATTGTTGCAAACTATCCACAACTGGCGATAAAACATCTATCATGGTCTTGTCATCAAGGTGCGCTTTACCTCGTTGAACTACACCTTCTAAACCTACTTGTAATAACTTGAGTAAATCTTCTGTTGCGAGTTCTTCTTTCCCTATTACGGCTGTACTTGCTCTCAAAAAGAATGTGCCGTAGAGAGGACCACTTGCACCACCTACAGTAGAAATTAAGGTCATGCTGACAGTTTTTAAAATTGTACTAATGTCTTTGTCGGCAACACTAGATAGTTGACTTGCTACTTTCTTAAAGCCGCGATCCATATTGATACCATGATCGGCATCACCAATTGCTGCATCTAATTCTGTTAAATATTCTTTGTTTCGCTCAATCTCAGCAGCAAAATTATGCAACCATTGCAATATTTGAGTTTTGTTCATCTTATTTGACAATTGGCGAGAAGTATCAGGCAATTCACTAACTACTCTTCACTGATAACCGATTACCAACATAAACTTGCTGTTTTTACAGGCGCATCCCACAGCCGCAGTATCTCATCATCGACTTTGAGCAAGGTAATGGAACAGCCTTGCATTTCTAAAGATGTGATGTAATTGCCAATCAAGTTTCTCACTATTTGTAATCCCTGTTTTTGACAAATTTCGGCTAATTTGCGGTAAACAATATACAGTTCTGATAAGGGCGTACCACCCATACCGTTAACAAAAGCTAACATGCGATCGCCCGACTTAAACTCAGAATTGACTAACTCTACATCTACCCATTCTTCTTGAGTCTCATCCCATTCTCGGACTGTACGACTGTAGGGGCGATCGTTAATTATTGATAAGGCGAGTATTTCTGTAATCTCGTCTACAGATTTTAGCGACATTCTTTCTCTACCTGGTTCGCCGTGAATACCAATCCCAATTTCCATTTCGCGATCGCTCAAACTAAAAGTAGGCGATCCTTTCGTGGGTACGGTACAAGATGTTAACGCCATACCCATACTGCGACCGTTTAGATTCACCCGCCGACAGAAATCTGCCACTTGCGGCAAGTTGTATCCGTCTGCCGCAGCCGCACCGCAAATTTTCTCTGCTAGTACTGTCGTGCCTACACCTCGCCTGCCTTGGGTATAAAGGCTATCTTGGACGGCAACATCATCGTCTATTAATATATTTAACACCCGTATGTCCTCAACACGGGCTAACTCAGTTGCCATTTCAAAGTTCATTACGTCGCCGCTATAGTTTTTGACAATGTAAAGCACTCCAGCGCCGCCATCTACCTGTTTTGCCGCTGCTAGCATTTGGTCGGGTGTAGGAGAAGTAAACACCTCTCCAGGACACGCAGCATCTAACATACCCATACCGACAAAGCCAGCGTGCATCGGTTCGTGACCGCTACCTCCACCAGAAATAATTGCTACCTTACCTGTCACGGGTGCGTCGGCGCGGTAGACGAATGTAGGCTCGAAGTTCACCTTTAACAAGCTGGAATGAGCTACTGCCATACCTGCCAAACTCTCCCGCACGAAGCTTTCCGGTTGGTTAATCAACTTCTTCATGGTTCGCTCCTATTCGAGAGGCTGTTACAACTCAGGATAAAAGACTTTGGAGCAGTCTTGACATTGACTCAGCTATCCTTACCGCTCAATGTAAATTTGGTTAACATTAGGTTAAGTCATGGTTAAAATATAAGTCATAATATATTTTCCTAGAGTAAGCTCAGTTTGATAACTCAATAGGAAAATACAACCAAAATAGGCAGATGACTGGCGAATACCAAGGTTTATGTATTCATAACTACAGATTGGAAGATGAAAATCTTTCTCATGGATGAACGTCGCCAAAATTAATTTAAGGATAGGTTAAGATAAATTCTTTCTTATAGGTAGGGTAGTATGGCAAAAGCAGAGCTAAGTAATAAAAATAGTTTTATTTACGCCCAAAGCAGGTATCATGGCAAGTTTACGCCAGAACATCTGGCTTTTAATGCTAACTTACAAGAATTTGCTCAAAAACTTGCTTATATTTCTGCTTTACATACAGGTGGAAAGCTTTCCTCAGAGAAAGCATACGAACAGGTGGCAAGTCTATGGCAAAAGATAGAGCAGAGCAAACGCGCCATGAACATTGGCTCAAAGTAGCGATCGCCCTAAAAATCTTTCTGCTACTAAATTTTAAACAAATAAATTTGAACTTTAAGCAATTTAAGGTTATGGATTTACTACCAGTCCTTTTGTTATCTTGCACTCAAATTCAGAAAATGTAAGAATGACGAAGGTTTTGGCGATAGAGGATGATGCACTATTGCGCGATAGTATTGTCAACGTACTCACACTGAGAGGTTTGACAGCGATCGCAGCTGAAAATGGTTACGCCGGATTAAAACTTGCACAAGAAAATATACCTGACTTAGTATTATGCGATGTGAGAATGCCAGGACTGAGTGGTTACGAAGTTCTGAAATCGCTGCGACAAGACCCAAACACCGCTGCTATTCCATTTATTTTTTTGACTGCTG
Source organism: Chroococcidiopsis sp. (assembly GCF_051657925.1). Classification (NCBI taxonomy): domain Bacteria; kingdom Bacillati; phylum Cyanobacteriota; class Cyanophyceae; order Chroococcidiopsidales; family Chroococcidiopsidaceae; genus Chroococcidiopsis; species Chroococcidiopsis sp. The sequence goes on along the minus strand of NZ_JBOFLP010000014.1, from coordinate 9,874 downwards.
AAAATACTCCAGAAGTTACAGCTATGGGAGCAGATTTGGGAGCCAATGGTTATCTATGTAAACCGTTTTCTACAGCTGAGTTGATAACAGCGATCGCGCCTTTTATCAGTGACCAGTGACCAGTGACCAGTTATCAGCGATCGCGCACCACGCACCACCAGCTACCAACTACCAATTACCCACTCACTAATTTTTGATATTCCTGCTCTGTAATAAGATCGTAGTTAGTTTCGAGGCGATCGAGGAAGACGATACCGTCTAGATGGTCGAGTTCGTGTTGAAAGATTCTAGCAACGAAATCGCTCAATTCTTGCTTGTGTAACTTGCCGTAGCGATCGCTATATTCAACTTCGATCGCTCGATCTCGGGGTACGGAACCGCGAATCCCAGGGATACTCAGACAACCTTCCCATCCTTTTACACTCTCACTAGAACGAGCCAAGATTTTGGGATTAATCATCGGCGTTGGCTCCATTTCTGGAGCGTGAGGATAGCGGAGATTGGGACGGGAAGCAACAATAAAAACGCGATCGATAACTCCAACTTGCGGTGCAGCAATCCCCACACCATTCGCCTGTTTGACTGTAATTAATAGATCGTCTATGAGCTGTTGAATTTGCGGATCGTTAACATTTTCCACAAACTCAGCCTTACTTCGCAGAATCGGATTACCAAGTTGAATAATTTCCATAGTTATTAGGGAGCAGGGAGCAGGGAGCAGAGAGTAGTGAAGAGCGGTTAGTGGTAGATGACTTACGAATTACGACTTCATCCTTCTTGTTGTACGGGTAAATTAGCCAACTTCACAGATAGCTGTGCAGTTTTACCATTGCGTTGAACTTGGACGGAAACTTGGGTTCCTACAGAACTTTGTTCGACTATCTGTTGTACTTGCTCTGTTTTCGATACGGGTTGATTGTTAATTGACTGAATGACATCTCCACTTCTGATCCCCGCTGCGGCTGCGGGAGAGTTAGGCACAACTCTGACTACTAATACGCCACTCTCGGCAGGAAGTTGAATTTGTCCGTCCGACTCTACTTCCAGTTGCTGTCTAATTTCTGGTGTCAGCGTCACCATTTGCACTCCCAAATAAGGATGCTGAACGCTGCCTGTAGCAATAAGTTGCTTAGATATGCGCTGGACGGCATTAATTGGAATGGAGAAGCCTAATCCTTGCGCACCTTGAATGATTGCCGTATTCATGCCGATAACTTCACCACGGGAGTTCAGCAGGGGTCCGCCAGAGTTACCTGGATTGATTGCCGCATCGGTTTGAATAAAGCCAATCCGCTTATCAGTTACGCCAATATCACTCGCAGAACGGTCTGTTGCACTGACAATTCCTGCTGTCACCGTATTATCTAAACCGAGGGGATTGCCGATCGCGATTACCCATTCTCCTGGTTGTAGTTCGTCAGAATTGCCAATTTCTACTACGGGTAAATTACTTGACTGAACTTGAATCACGGCGATATCAGTGACCGGATCTTCACCTAAAACTTTTCCTTCTAGGGTACGACCGTCTTTAAGCGTGACGCTGACGCGATCGGCTCCATTAACCACATGGGCGTTAGTCAAGATTTGACCGTTAGCACTAATAATAAATCCAGAACCAGTTCCGCGCACGATCCGTTCTCGCGGTTGAGCCTCTGGTACGCCAAAAAAGCGGCGAAATAAAGGATCTTCAAATGCTTCGGGTAGCTGCCGTCTCACTGTTTTAGAAGCATTGATTCTCACCACAGCCGGACCAACTTTCTGAACGGCGGCGACGACAAAATTAGGGTCGCTGACACTAGGTAAAGCAGCGCGAGGAGTCCCTGTTGGCGCAGGAACGACAGGGGATGGAGCTATGGGAGTTTGTTGAGCTTGGGATTGACGGAAAGGCTCTGTAATAGTGGCGCAGCTACTTAACGAAACGCATAAAACACTAGAGATCAGCGTCAATGCCTTCCTACCAGCAGTTCCAGACAATCGCCACCGATCGCCCCCTACTTTGTCTGATAAACTCTTCCTTACGAGTCCTACAAGGTTAGTTTTAATCAGATTGCCTGTGTTGCCAAAGAAATATCCGCCAAACCCATTCCGATTACTGCCTGGGGTTTTTTCAGTGCCATCAAGCTGCAAACGCCTTGGTTCTCTCTCTTGTGGCTCAGGATCTCGTGACTCAATATTGCGTTGCCTGCTGCTCATCTGTTTTGCTGTTGGTGAAAGTCGATCGGTAGCTAGTTCGATTTTGCCTCAATTGAGCGGAGTTTTGCCGCTGAGTACAGGTAAAGAGTTTTGCAAAGGAGTTATACGATCGATGTTTTTGTCGATCGCGATCGCTGCGATCGAATAAGAGTTTGGTAGATTAGTTAACCTATCCCTATTTTGACAGCTAACAGCAGAGGTGGTAAAAGGTGGATCTTTCCCCCGATAATCTTTGGACTCAAGTACTGGAGCGATTGCAACTCCAGTTAAGCAGACCTTCTTTTGAATCCTGGATTAAAACTGCCAATGCTGAGCGGCTTGAGGATAATTCCTTGACAATTTGCACTCCCAATGCGTTTCATCGGAATTGGTTGCAAAAGCGTTACATCAAAACAATTGCCGATACAGTCCAAGATATTCTCGGCTATCCTGTAGAAATTCACGTTACCGTGGCTCAGGGAGATGAATCCGTGCGTTTTGCCGAGTCAGAAGTTGCTCGGTCGTCTCCGAGTAACGATACTACCCCAAAAGCTTCTCCTAGCAACAATGTGAAGCCGCCAGAACTGAACCAAAAGTATGTATTTTCTCGATTTGTCGTCGGTTCTAACAGTCGGATGGCTCATGCTGCGGCTTTGGCAGTGGCGGAATCCCCAGGGAGAGAATTCAACCCGCTATTTTTATGTGGCGGCGTAGGGTTAGGAAAAACTCATCTGATGCAGGCGATCGGTCACTATCGCTTAGAAATTGACGCAAATTCTAAAATTTTCTACGTTTCTACCGAGCAATTCACGAACGATCTGATTGCTTCGATCCGCAAAGATAGTATGCAGAGTTTTCGAGAGCATTATCGTGCTGCCGATATTTTATTAGTCGATGATATTCAATTTATTGAAGGTAAAGAGTACACGCAAGAAGAATTTTTTCATACATTTAATACGCTGCATGAAGCGGGAAAACAAGTCGTTCTAGCATCAGACCGTCCGCCAAACCAAATTCCCAAGTTGCAGGCTCGCTTGTGTTCTCGATTCTCAATGGGATTGATTGCTGATATTCAGCCGCCAGATCTTGAAACTAGAATGGCAATTTTACAGAAAAAGGCAGAGTATGAAAATATGCGTCTGCCCAGAAACGTGATTGAGTACATTGCCTCAAATTACACTTCTAATATTAGAGAATTAGAAGGAGCTTTGATTCGTGCTGTCGCTTATATTTCTATTTCTGGCTTATCTATGACAGTGGAAAATCTTCGACCAGTTTTAAACCCAGGCATAGAAAAAGTAGCTGCTTCAGCTGAATCGGTGATGATGGTCGTCGCCGACGTTTATGATGTCTCGATTGAAGATTTGAAAGGCAATTCACGGCGCAGAGAAATTAGTTGGGCGAGACAAATTGGCATGTATTTAATGCGACAGTATACAGATTTGAGTTTACCGAGAATTGGCGAAGAATTCGGCGGAAAAGACCATACCACCGTACTGTATAGTTGTGAGAAAATTTCTCAGCTCAAGGATAGCGATCCCAGTTTAGAACAAAAGTTAAGACAATTAGCCGATCGCATTAGCATTACGAGTCGTTCGCGGAACTAAATCATGGATAAAGCAAGCCAGCAGACTAACGAGTTGGCGCACAGTCGGGGGTTACTGATGAAGAAAGACTGGCTGCAATTTGCCGCTGAGACCGTATTACCGATCGCATTTCCCATCTCTAACTCCTTACACCTCACGAAAGGTACAAGCATTAGAGCGAGTTAGCAAGTTATAATCTTTGCGGATGGCAATTGTGTAGAAATTTGTAGCTATGAGTAATCCTCTGGTTCATGCCTTCTTTGTCGGTAGGGCAGCAGCTGAAATTGTCAGCGAAAAGTTAGAAAATGCATTGACCGATGCTCTGAGCGAATTAGGTAAATTTGATGCTGAAGCACGAGAGCAACTGCGGCAATTTACCGAACAGGTGAAGGAGCGAGCAGAGCGGGAAATGGAAGTGGCGACTGTAGGTAGAAGTACTACGGAGATAGTGCCTCAAAGCTCGCAACCCGCGGACTTGCAGGCATCAATCGACGATATGCGGGCTGAAATTGCCTTACTGCGGGCTGAATTACAACGCTATCGTAGCAACTCCCTCTAACAGCATCTCTTACCCCTTACCCCTTACTGCTCGATCAGTGTCTGTTTTTTCTGCCGACTCCGCCCAAATTACAAGTTACGCCGATCGCATGGAGAAGACTTACACGAATAAGTCCTATCGTTGGAACCGCGAAAATTACTCGCGCCAACGACGGTTCGTAGACATTTGGATGTTTGTCCTAACACTAATGTTTGGATTGTGGCTAGATGGAAAAGCTTGGAGCTATCCAGGCGGCGTAACTGAAGCTAAAAAGATTGCTAGGCGCAAAAAACAAGCAATCTGGATTCGCAATACTTTATTGGATCTGGGTCCGACCTTTATCAAAGTCGGACAGCTATTCTCTACCCGCGCCGATCTATTTCCTGGCGAATATGTCGAGGAACTTGCAAAGCTCCAGGATCGGGTTCCCGCCTTTGGCTACGAGCAAGTAGAAACAACGGTAGAACGAGAATTAGGAAAAAAGATTCCCGAATTGTTTCATAGTTTTGAGCCAATACCTCTAGCAGCGGCGAGTTTAGGTCAAGTCCATAAAGCTAAATTGCGATCGGGTGAGGAGGTTGTTGTCAAAATACAACGCCCTGGATTAAAAAAACTGTTTGAAATTGACCTAGCGATTCTCAAAGGTATTACACGCTACTTTCAAAATCATCCCGACTGGGGGCGCGGTCGAGATTGGCTGGGAATATATGAAGAGTGTTGTCGCATTCTTTGGGAAGAAATCGATTATTTAAATGAAGGTCGCAATGCCGATACGTTTCGCCGCAATTTTCGCGAATACGATTGGGTTAAAGTCCCGCGAATTTACTGGCGTTACACTTCCCCACAGGTTTTAACTCTAGAATACGCACCAGGAATCAAGATCAGCCACTATGAAGCGATAGAAGCCGCTGGCTTAGACCGGAAGTTAATAGCTAGACAAGGAGCAGAAGCCTATTTACATCAGTTACTACACAATGGCTTCTTCCACGCCGACCCGCACCCAGGTAATATCGCTGTTAGTCCCGAAGGATCGCTGATTTTTTATGATTTTGGCATGATGGGGCGAATTAAGGCAAACGTGCGCGAACAGTTAATGGAAACTTTGTTTGGCATTGCGCAAAAAGATGGCGGTCGCGTGGTTGCATCTTTAGTAGAACTGGGCGCTTTAGCACCTACAGATGATATGGGTCCTATCCGGCGATCGGTGCAGTTTATGCTGGACAATTTCATGGATAAACCGTTTGAAAATCAATCGGTGAGTGCGATTAGCGACGATCTTTATGAAATTGCCTACGGTCAGCCATTTCGCTTTCCGGCTACTTTTACGTTCGTCATGCGGGCTTTTTCTACTCTCGAAGGGGTCGGCAAGGGCTTAGACCCTGAGTTCAACTTTATGGAAGTTGCTAAACCTTTTGCATTCCAGCTTATGACTGATGGTAATGGTTCTGTTGATGGCAATAGCTTCTTGAACGAATTAAGTCGTCAAGCTGCCCAAGTGGGTAGTACCGCTTTCGGCTTACCAAGACGCTTAGAAGACACCCTCGAAAAACTGGAACGAGGAGATTTGCGCGTGCGGGTACGGTCAATTGAAACAGAACGCTTGTTGCGGCGACAGAGTAGCGTCCAAGTCGCCATTACTTACGCTCTAATTGTCAGTTCCTTCACAATTTCGGCAACAATTCTATTGATTAGTCAATTTGCTTGGTTAGCATTGATCCCTGGCGCGATCGCTGCCGGAACTGGATTTTCTCTGATTCGCCTGCTGATGCGCCTCGATCGCTACGACAAAATGTATTAAGTTAGGGAGCAGGGAGTAGGGAGCAGGGAGCAGGGCAGAAGAAGACAAGGAAGACAAGGAAGAAATTCTAGCCACCAGCCACTTGTCACCGACCAACAAAAATGACTAATAACCAATGGGGTGTGTCACACAACGCACCCTATTTTGTTTCGTTCGCAAGTGAGATGGCGATCGCCTGCCATACTGCAAAGGTTGAGATATGCAACCTGCTATACATTTCGCCGACTCGCCGCAGATTGCTAGAACCGCGATCCCCAGCAAAGATAAAGGTTTTGAATACATGACTTTTGTACGGGCGAGTTTAGCAAATAGATCGAAAGCCAAAGCCCGAAATTTTCGATCAAAACCCGCCTCTACATTTTCTGCCTCTTAACTTGTGACTTTTGCCTTTTGACTTCCCAAGCCGCTGCATTTAGGTCTGTCTATAAGTATAACTACTTATTTTTGTTCGGTCTGAGCATTTTTCTGTGACAGAACTTGTTAAAAGTATCGATAAATTTCCTTAAATCTACCGAAATCGAGATTCTGCCTTTTGATTTAATATGTATACCCAATAAGAAGTAGCGCATCTTGTCAAGCAGTTGTTAAATTTGTTAATACATAGAGAAACAACTGCTGTTATACTCAAGCAAAGCTTCCACGAAGCCGAGCTAGAAGCAACTCAGTCACTACGTTTGTTTTCAGGAGTTAACTTATGAGTCACCCAATTGAACTCTCACTCGAACAGCAATTCAACATCCGCTCGTTTGAAACTCAGGTAGAGAAGATGGATCGAGAACAAGCACAAGACTTCCTCGTGAAGTTATATCGTCAAATGGTCATGCGCGAAGCCACCTACAAGGAATTGCTTAAGCACCATTGGGGTATAGACGGAGGTAATTGGCAATAAACGCCTAAGCCATGTCTACAGCAGTAGGCGACCTCCATCTCTTGCTGAGTTCCAAGCGGGAAAGGAGCTGGGGATGCTGGGGCGTCAACTCAACACAAAAACCAAAAAACTGAGAAAATATCAGACTGTGATTAGAATGTTTAATAGTTAGCTACACTACTGATGAAAAAAATTGTGCGAACAACCAGTAGATGTCAATAGCAGGCTAGATAAACGTGTGAAAATCAGACAGTTCTCGCGATTGAGCAAACAGTGGCAAGGGTGAGAGTGGACAGAAAGTAGAATCCACCCAAATCGTAACGAGTCAGTTAAAGAAATTTGATAGATTTGATAAGCGATCGAAAACTACTAAGTTCCAGGTATACCAGTTTTTGATGTGCAAAAGTAATTGAGAATACTTCCACGATCCAAAGCACAAAACATAAAACTTACGGATCGCTCATAATCAAAGAAGAGTATTGCTATCTGAGTAAGTCATGTTATTGCATCTGAGTACCTGGCTGGAAGTAGAAGCATATCTAGAGCATTCCCAAGGCGTAATTATGCCGATTGGTTCTACAGAGCAACATGGACCTACAGGACTGATTGGAACAGATGCGATTTGTGCAGAAGCGATCGCTAAAGGAGTAGGAGAGGCGACGCAAGCACTGGTTGCACCTACAATCAACATTGGGATGGCACTGCACCACACTGCTTTTCCTGGTTCTATGAGCCTGCGACCCAGCACGATGATTCAGGTGGTGAAAGAATACGTGACTTGTCTAGCAAAGGCTAGATTTACTAAATTCTTCTTTATCAACGGTCACGGTGGTAACATTGCCACCCTAAAAGCAGCATTTTCCGAAACCTACGCTCATTTAGCCGACCTCAACCTACCTAATGCTGGTAACGTCAAGTGCTACCTAGGTAACTGGTTTATGTGCGGCTCTGTCTACCAGCTAGCAAAAGAATTATACGGCGACAAAGAAGGCTCTCACGCTACGCCGAGCGAAGTTGCACTCACCCAATACGTTTATCCAGAAGCAATCAAACAAGCACCTCTATCGCCAGAAGTGGGGAGAGGATATAAAATTTACGGTGCAGAAGATTTCCGCCGTCGTTATCCTGATGGCAGAATGGGTTCCGATCCTGCCTTAGCAACCCCCGAACACGGGAAGCAGTTTTATGAGTTGGCGGTGAAGGAATTGAGTCATACTTATCTAGAATTTGTGAATGGGGAGTAAACAAATTTTGGTAATGGTAGTCGGTAATTGGTAGTTAGTCCGTTAACTCTCCCTTGTTTCCTTGTCCTCGACTCCCGTACGGGCGGGTTTAATTGCAGATCTTCTGGTTGTTCGCAGGAATTTTCCATGAAACCCGCCCCTACGACTCCCGCTCAAACATATCCGACATCAAAGTTTTAGCCAATTGCGCGATCGCCTCCCAATTTTCTGCTTCAATAAAATTTTTGGGAAATAACTGACCGGATAAGCCTACCGCGATCGCACCCGCTGCAATAAATTCTTTAGCATTTTCTAACGACACTCCACCTGTAGGAATTAAAGGAATATTTCCCAACGGTGCTTGTAGGCTCTTAATATAGCTAACGCCTCCTAGTGCTTGCACGGGAAACACTTTAACGCAACTCGCTCCCACCATCCACGCCGTGACAATTTCTGTGGGAGAGAGCGCCCCTGGTACGATCGGTATACCCCGAGCTACAGCAGCTTGAATTAAGACAGAATCGACATGGGGAGTGAAGATAAATTGCGCCCCAGAGGAGATCGCCTGTTGCAGTTGTTCTAAAGTTAGAATCGTTCCCGTACCAATTGTACAAGTAGGTAACTCGCGACGCAGTTGCGAAATCAACTCGGCGGGGCGATCGCTATTCCAAGTAATTTCGATTAACTGCATTCCTCCTGCTGCTACCGCTTTTGCCATTTGACAACCTAGCTCAATTTTATTGGCACGGATCACAGCGATTGCTCTATTTTGCTGCAATAACTTCAACCATGAATCGTTAAACATTGTCTTACCGAGCAGCTCAGCAAATCGATCGTTACCTATCTGAAATATACGTCCAGCAACAGTTCAGATGTCAGTCGCCAGCTGGATGAACCTAAAATCAGGCGCTTTTAATCTATTATCATCCCTTTACTATTCTGAAGTATAAGTATGGCACTGCACACGCTTGTAGACTTTGCTCCTAATTATCAACAGATTCTTGATGGGGATGATGTCAAACGGTTGGAAGTCTATACCCCTGTTTTATCACTCTAAGCGGAAGAAAATATCAGTTGTGAGTTGAGCTGATGCACGATGGGACAAACAAACTGATTCATCCTACCCGTAAGTTGCTCAAATCCAAACTGCAATGAAGCGATGGGAAATACTTCTAACCATCGCTTTAACCAGTTGAAACAAATCAATGGTTGGATAATTAAACGTAGATTGTTGAGCAGATGTTTCCAACCGCTTTGATTGTTCCACCACGGATGTTGAGCCAACTGTTGATGGGCTATTGGACAAGAATTATTAAAGGCATCAGCAAACAGACTCACCATCAAAAAAGCACTCATCACCATCTCCCACCACTTTTCAATCTGTTTGTAGTCAGTCATGCGAAAATCTGCCCAACCAAGCGTATCCTTGGCTTGTTTGAGTCCATACTCAATACTCGTCCTAAACCCATAACTATTACCAATCTCATTCAGTTTGATAGCAGGTGCAGCCACCATGACAAATGTGGTCGAATTGTCTGGCAAGGTTTCGGGGTCAGTGGTCAGCAGCCAATACTGCTTGCGACGGCGTTTGCCGTAGATCACCTCAGCCATGTAGCGGATTTCGGTTGTGCCATTACTAAAGGTGCGTTCAAATCTCTGCCACGGTTGTTGAACCACCTTTTGGTCTTC
>NZ_JBOFLP010000013.1:0-9213 GCF_051657925.1 Chroococcidiopsis sp. | reverse complement strand
TTTGCTGATTCATCAGCCGCAGTTGGTGATTTAACCGATCTATATATTGGATAGTTTGGTGATAAACATATTTATATAGCCCATCTGCATCAATCACACCTTGAGCGTCGGCGGCTTCCCCCCTTAATCCTTGCATCAGGTAGTAAGTAAATAACCCATGCTTCAGTTCGGGAAATTCCCAAGACCTTTGCTTGCGATCGCAGGATAATAAGGCATAAAAGCCTCGACTTTGAGTTGCTCGTTGCCTCAATACCTCCATCAATTGCTGTGCTGGGTTCAGTTCTGGTTGCTCTACCGTCACTTCACCTTTAGCTCCCCGCAAAGTGAGATCCCCACTGTGACAAGCATCGAGCCATAGCATTTGGCGATGAACTTGACTCTTGTGCAATAGCTCTAATACATCTGGCAATTTCAAACCTGTTTGCAGTAGGTTATCTTTCGATGTATCTGCCAAACATAAAACGACTTGCCCCGTCTCCCGATCTAAAACTCCATGACCGGAAAAGTAAAGCAAAATTGTATCTTGAGGTTGAGCCACTGCGACAATTTGTTCTAAACTCTGCCGCACTGCCTCGAGTGTGGGTGGATGAGTAGCGAAATCGTGATGCGCGATCGGTTCCTTGCGTGGAAATCCTTGAGTTGCTTCTGCCAGCGCTTCTGTCAATCCTTGGCAATCAGAGGCAGAATAACTCAGCGACGGTAGCCGAGCGTCTTGATATTGATTCACTCCCACCAGCAAACTCCACAGCTTGGCTTCCCCTGTTTCCAAGGCATGAGTAGAGCGGCTAGTACTGACACTTAATGGACACATCTTCGGAGCTAAGCTAAGGGGTAGGGACTGGAAACTGAGGGAAGAAGTATTTATAAGTCTTCCCACTGACTAAATAATTGATAACTTAATATTGGTATAGCTACATCTAAAATGATTCCTTTCTCGGAAATTATTAAGTTGTATTAAGGAATCGAAAATATATCAAATCAGGTTAAGTTAACGCGATCGCGCATAGCTTGCCTCCTATTTTATCTATCAGCTCTCATGCAAATCTTTATGCTGATGCTCAATGCCCCGATCGCTAATTTTTCTGTAGATGCCATCTCGTAGGAAGCGAGCTAGATTCGGAGCCATCTAATTCTATGATAGGGCGATCGCGCTTTTTTTGCAGTCCTCCACTTACGAATACCCGACTTACAACTTACGACTTAGTTTGACTCTTGGTAAAATTAAGTGCGGAGACGGCAAGTATAGGGAGCGTGGATGCCTACACTGGGAGTAAATATCGATCATATTGCGACAATTCGACAAGCTCGACGCACGGTAGAGCCAGATCCCGTGGCAGCAGCGGTGCTAGCAGAATTAGCCGGAGCTGACGGGATTACAGTCCACCTGCGCGAAGATCGGCGACACATTCAAGAAAGGGATGTGAGAATATTGCGGCAGACAGTCCGCACGCACCTGAATTTGGAAATGGCAGCGACAGCAGAAATGGTGGCGATCGCTCTAGATGTAAAGCCAGATTATGTCACCCTAGTTCCCGAACGGCGAGAAGAGGTGACAACTGAAGGGGGATTAGATATAGCAGGACAACTGAATCGCATGAGCGAGGTAGTAGACAAGCTACAAACAGCAAATATTCCCGTAAGTTTGTTTATTGATGCCGAGGATGCACAAATTCAAGCTTCTGTCAAGACTAAAGCCAAATTTATCGAACTGCATACAGGACGCTATGCTGAGACAAAATCAGAAGCCAGCCGCCAAGCAGAATTGACAGTGTTAGCCAAAGGTTGCGAACAAGCGATCGCCTCTGGATTGCGAGTTAACGCCGGACACGGTTTAACCTATTGGAATGTTTACCCAATTGCCTGTATTCCTGGGATGGAAGAACTCAACATCGGTCATACAATTATTAGTCGAGCGGCTTTAGTTGGTATGGAACGAGCCGTGCGCGAGATGAAACAAGCTATTAGGGGAGTAGGGAGCAGGGAGCAGGGAGCAGGGAGCTGAGGGAGCTGAGGAGCAGGGGAAAACCAATTACCAATTACCAATTACCATCAAAACAATGAAAACATACCACTACGTTTTAGCTAGTCAACATTTTTTAATTGAAGAAGAACCTTTAGAAGAAGTATTGAAAGAACGGACGCGCGACTACTTAGAAAAGCAAAAAGAAATTGATTTTTGGTTAGTGAAACAACCTGCCTTTTTAGAAGCCCCCGAAATGCAGGAAATTAAAACCAAATGCCCACAGCCAGCAGCAGCAATTATTTCTACTAATTCTCAGTTTATTACTTGGCTGAAACTGCGATTAGAGTTTGTCATCACCGGGCAATTTCAAGCTCCCTCTGATACTATTCCCGATCCTCTAGCTTCATTGACAACGGTGTAATCAGTTATTAGTTGTCAGGAAAGAGTGGTGCGTGGTGCGTGGTGTGGGAAGTGTGGGAAGTGTGGAGATTTTAAAATTCTTTCTCCGCGACTCTCCCGAGCGCTCCTTGCTCCCTGCTCGTGCGCTCCCTGCTCCCTGATAACTGACAACTGATTAGCCTCCCGCCGCTAGTACTGGGTAGGTAGGTGTGAATAACAAAGTATTGACAAACCAAGCAATGCATACGCCCAACATAGAACCAACAATGACTTGGAAAGGCGTATGTCCCAATAATTCTTTTAAGCGGTCTTCATTCAGTTCAGGGTGTTCGCTGAATAACTCGTCCATCATTTGATTGAGAATGCGGGCTTGTTTGCCTGCGGCTTGACGCACACCAGCAGCGTCGTACATAACAATGATGGCAAAAATAGTCGCGATCGCAAATTCTGGACTATCCCAACCTGCTGTTTGACCGACACCTGTGGCTAAAGCTGTCACTAATGCAGAATGGGCGCTAGGCATACCGCCAGTAGTTAACAAAACGCGAAAATCTAATTTATGGTTTTTGAGTAATTCAACCGCCAGTTTTGCTGCTTGAGCAATTAGACAAGCTATGATAGCAACCAGCAGTACGCTGTTATTGAGAATATCGCCAATGTCCTGCATGAGGTTGGAAAGGATTGAGAGTAAAGGGTAAAGTTTGAGAGGCGGGAGTCGGGAGTCGGGAGTCGGGAGTCGATATTTCGCCACTCATCACTCATCACTCACCACTCACCACTCCCCTAATTTTTGCGGTTGGTGATGAAGTCAGCTAGAGCAATGAGTGGTTGTGCTTTCTCGCCAAATGGAGTTAGTTCTTTTTTTGCCGTGGCAATTAATTCTTGTGCTTGGCGGCGGGATTCTTCTATACCCCATAGGCTAGGATATGTGACTTTTTGCGCTTGTAAATCTTTGCCAGCAGTTTTGCCTAATTCCTCTGCTGTTGCCGTAACATCCAAAATATCATCGATGACTTGAAAGGCAAGTCCGATATTTTGAGCATAGCGCGACAGCCGTTGCAAATCCAATTCTTCCAACCCTGCCAAAACACCTCCGCTGACGACACAAGCTTCTAGTAGTGCAGCAGTTTTATGGGTATGAATGAAGTGCAAAGTGTCTGCGGTCACGTCTGACTTGCCTTCCGACTCCAAATCTACGACTTGACCGCCAACTAATCCCGCCGCGCCAACAGCATGACCCAACTGCGCGATCGCTCGTAATACGCGCTCTGGTGGTACATTTTTAGTCTGGGTAGCAATATACTCAAAGGCATAAGCCAACAGACCATCTCCAGCCAGAATTGCAATATCGTCACCATAAACCTTGTGATTTGTCAGTCGTCCGCGTCGGTAATCGTCGTTATCCATAGCTGGTAAGTCATCATGAATCAATGACATCGTATGGATCATTTCTAAGGCACAAGCCGTAGGCATTGCCATTTCTACCGTGCCTCCTGCCATTTCGCAAGTAGCCAAGCAGAGAATCGGACGTAACCGCTTTCCTCCTGCTAGAAGCGAATAGCGCATTGCCTCGTAGATTTTTTCTGGATAAGTGACGGTAATCGAACTCTCCAGCGCCGCTTCAACTTCTACTTGGCGTTGTTTCAAGTAAGCTGAGAGGTCAAACGGGGCTTCATTATGAGGCATCTGAAGGTTATCCGCTGCTACCATGCCTTGTTTCCTTTAGGTGCTGTCGTCTCCGTAACAATTTTACGAGAAATTGGCAGTTGTCAGTTGATAGTTATCAGTTATCAGTTATCGGTTGTCAGTTGGAGTCAGGAGTCAGAAGAAAAGAAAGTCGTTTTGACTTTTGATTTTTGACTTTTGACTTTTTTGTTTCCATTACCCATTAACCTTTTGAGAATAGCTCCAGACTGTATTGTGCAATAGCATGGCGACTGTCATAGGACCAACGCCACCTGGAACTGGGGTCAGCAATTCGGCAACTTCTTGTACTGACTCAAAATCTACGTCTCCAACCAGGCGGCTGTTACCTTCGTAGTCGATAATGCGGTTGATTCCCACGTCTATGACTACAGCGTCAGGTTTGACCATTTGGGCAGTAATCATGTTAGGACGACCGACAGCAGCAATGAGGATATCTGCTGTTTGAGTAATGGCTGCAAGGTTATGCGATCGCGAATGGGCGATCGTGACTGTTGCATCAGCTTCTAGTAACATCAAAGCTAGAGGCTTTCCAACCAAAATACTCCGCCCCACGACTACAGCTTGTTTACCCTGCAAAGAAATTTGATATTCCTGTAACATTCGTATCACACCTGCTGGGGTGCAACTGCGTAAACCCGATTCTCCCCTGACCAACCGTCCCATATTCACCGGATGCAATCCATCTGCGTCTTTATTTGGGTCAATTTGATGTAGTAAAGCGACAGAATCTAAATGATTGGGTAATGGTAGTTGAACGAGAATCCCATCGACTCTTTCATCTTGGTTTAAATCTTGAATCGCCTGTGCGACTTCTGCTTGGGTAGCATCGGCAGGAAAATTCTTTCCAAAAGAAGCAATTCCTACTTTAGTACAAGCCCGCTCTTTATTGCGCACGTAGGCAGCACTAGCAGGATTATCCCCCACCATGAGTACTGCTAGCCCTGGGGGTCGTCCGATTTGCGGTTGTAGCGCCTGAATCAGTGTCATTAACTCCGTCTGAATTTTTTGAGCTAAAGCTTTGCCATCTAGTATCTTCGCTGTTTTTGTGTTCATCGCCGTTGAGGGAACTTTTTTAAAATGGTTTTGTCAAAAGGCAGTTATAACTGTTTTTGACTTATATAGTTTAAGCAATCAGTTATCAGTAAAGAATGGGGTGTAGGGTGTAGGGTGTAGGGTGTTGGGAAATTTTGAATGCGTGAATGCGTGAATGCGTGAATTTTGAGTTGCTCCCCCTTGTCCCCCGACTCCCGACTCCCTTGCTTCCTTGTCCCCCTTGTCCCTTTTTATGAATTTCTCTCGCATTGCAATTTACTTATTTCTTGTCGTAGGACTGCTTGGTTGTGATAGATTGCCCCAGTATGTAATGAATGGTATTGGCTTGATGGGTGCAACTGCTTTTAAGATTGGCGAACTCAAACCAGAGACAGGCAATGGAACTACCGTTCGCCTCCAAGGTAAAGTCGTACAACAAATACCTTTAGCTGGTTGGCGGATGTATCAACTGCAAGACTCCACAGGGAAAATTTGGGTGCTGACAAAAAGAACGAATGTGCGGCTGCAAACACCTGTCTCAATTGAAGGTAAGGTATATTTTCAGAGTATCCCGATCGCAGGTCAAGATTTTGGGGAAATCTATGTAGAGGAACAGCAGGTACAGACTC
This sequence comes from Chroococcidiopsis sp., assembly GCF_051657925.1. Taxonomy (NCBI): domain Bacteria; kingdom Bacillati; phylum Cyanobacteriota; class Cyanophyceae; order Chroococcidiopsidales; family Chroococcidiopsidaceae; genus Chroococcidiopsis; species Chroococcidiopsis sp. The sequence goes on along the minus strand of NZ_JBOFLP010000013.1, from coordinate 3,483 downwards.
CCACCCGTTAGGTTAATTCTTGCAAAATTATGACTCATCAACCCGTTCGCGTGGCGATCGCTATCCTCTATCGTGACAATAAATTTCTCTTCCAGTTACGCGATGACATTCCCAATATTGTTTATCCGGCACACTGGGGCTTTTTTGGCGGACATCTCGACCCAGGCGAAACGCCACATGAGGCTGTAATTCGAGAATTACAGGAAGAAATTACTTATTTTCCCCCTTCTATATCTAAAGTTGGCTGTTACTCCGATTCTAAAGTAGAGCGCTATGTTTTTCACGCACCACTAACAGTAGATTTAGACCAACTCGTATTAAAGGAAGGCTGGGATATGGCTTTATTAACTCCCGAACAAATTCAACACGGGAGTTGTTATTCACCCAAAGCCGATCGCATTCTACCTTTAGTCCCTGCGGCAAGACAAATTATTTTAGATTTTTTAGAAGTGGGGACGCTCACAAAATAAATCAAAATAAATGAACCTAGTGTAGAGATGTGGTAAATTGCATTTTTCCAACAGTTAACTCTTATTTGTAAAAAATACTCCGACGACAACTAGAACCCCACCCAAGACTAAACTAACAGTAATCGGTTCCTGTAATAATAAGGCGGCGAATGCGATCGCAGACACGGGAACTAAGTTAATAAAAATTGAGGCTTTGGCAGCACCAATTGCTGAAACTCCTTCATAATACCAACTAAAACCAATTGCCGAACCCAAAACCCCTAGATATAGAATTCCTAGCCAAGCAGAAAGAGGAAACTGCATGAAATTTTGAACTATTCCCTCAAATAAAGCTGGAATTAACAGCGCGATCGCTCCTACTATACAAGCATACGTGGTAGCAGCTAACGGAGAAAGGGATCTCATAACTGATTTACCAATGAGAGTATAAGCTACCCAACTGAGTACGCAGCCAAAAATAAGAACTTCTCCCCAGCCTACACTACCTCTTAATAAATTTATGATTTGTCCTTTGCTGATGACAATTGCTGCACCTATTAGAGAAGTAATAATTCCCATTAATTTTAAACCATTGAATTTTTCTTGAAAAAATAGAGCAGCACCAAGAGCGATAAAAGTAGGGTTGAGAGCTACAATTAAAGCAGCACGACTAGCAGGAACAGTTTGCAAGCCGAGGAAAAAGAAGGCATTGTAACTAAAAATACCTGTCAAGCCTAGTAAAATAACTGGAATCAATTGACTTTTCGGGAATTGAGGCAAGCGTTTTTCAATCTTTTGCGTCAAGATTAAAAGACAACTTGAAGCGATCGCAAAGCGAAAAAATGCTGCTGTAAATGGTTCCATAGTTTGTACGACTATTCTACCAGCGACGAACGTGCCACCCCAAATAATTGCAGTTAAAACTAATTTCAAATAAGTTGTCATCAAAAAATCCTTTTGTAGACGAATATAAGAGCGATCGCACTTCATAACACGTATCCCCTACTGCGAAGCACGAAGCTGAATGAAGTTATCGCATCTTTACTACCCTGACAGTTAAAATAGACGAGGCGAGCGATCGCACTGAGTCACAAAAACAGCGTTAGCGAAGCTTAACAAAGTTATCTCTTATCATCAACCTACGGTAGAGTCGTAAAAGACTGTAGTACGAGCGATTCATGAAAGTTCCTTCCACTCCGACTGCTGCTGAATCTCAAGCACCCATACAACCTTGTACTGACTGTCGGCAGATAGACAAAAACAAGCTATCGCCAATGTATAAGCATTATGTAGAAGTAAAAGAGAAGCATCCCCATTCTTTATTGCTGTATCGGTGTGGAGATTTTTTTGAAACATTCTTTCAGGATGCAGTCATAGTCTCGCGGGAATTGGAACTCGTTCTCACCAGCAAACACGGTGGCGAAATTGGACGGGTGGCGATGACAGGCGTACCGCATCACGCTTGGGAACGATACACAACTCAGTTGATCGAAAAAGGCTATGCTGTCGTTATCTGCGATCAAGTTGAAGACGCAGCGGTTGCACAAGGTTTAGTCAAGCGGGAAGTGACGCGCATCCTGACTCCAGGGACTCTGCTGCAAGATGGAATGCTGAAAGCTAGCCGTAATAATTATCTCGCAGCAATAGCGATCGCGAAAAATCATTGGGGTTTAGCTTATGCAGATATCTCGACAGGAGAATTTTTAGCAACGCAAGGCAGCAATTTAGAACAATTAACCCAAGAAATACTGCGACTGCAACCATCTGAAGTCCTCGTTCCTACCAAAGCACCAGACGTAGGGACATTATTTCGTCCCGGGGAAACATCAGAACACATTCCCGAATGCTTACCACCATCATTTTGTTACTGTTTGCGATCGCAATCTAGTTTTAACACGGGTGAAGCTAGACAAAAGTTAATTCAAAAGTTTAAAGTGCGATCGCTTGAAGGTTTTGGCTGTGAAGATTTACCCCTAGCCGTGAGTGCAGCGGGTGGATTATTAGACTATATCGAAGATACGCAAAAAGAAAGTGACGTTCCCCTACAACAACTACGCACTTATGCAATTACCGACTACTTAATTCTCGATCATCAAACTCGTCGCAACTTGGAAATTACCCAAACCGTGAGAGATGGAACTTTTATTGGTTCTCTATTATGGGCTTTAGATAAAACAACTACGGCGATGGGTAGTCGTGCTTTAAAACGATGGTTTTTGCAACCACTATTAGATATTAAAGGCATTCGAGCGCGGCAAGATACAATTCAAGAACTAGTAGAAAATAGTTCCTTACGGCACGACTTGCGGCAGCTTTTACGACAAATTTATGACTTAGAAAGACTCAGCGGTAGGGCTGGTTCGGGAACGGCAAATGCGAGAGACTTAGTTGCATTAGCAGAGTCAATGTTGCGTTTACCAGAATTAGCAAGGTTAGTCACAGAAACGCGATCGCCCTATCTCCGTACTTTACAAAAATTTCCCTCAGATTTAGAACAATTAGGACATAAACTGCGCGCGCAGTTAGTTGAATCTCCCCCCATTCACCTCACAGAAGGAAATTTAATTCGTCCTGGGATCAATTCCCAACTCGACGAAAGGCGGCGACTATTAGAAGAAGATTTGCAGTGGGTGGCTAATTTTGAAATTGATGAAAAAGCTAGAACGGGAATTCCAACATTAAAAGTCGGTCACAACGACACCTTCGGATACTATATCAGCATTTCTCGTGCCAAAGCCGATCAAGTTCCCACTAACTACATTCGCAAGCAAACTCTAAAGAACGAAGAACGCTACTACACGCCAGAATTAAAAGAAAGAGAAGCGCGTATCCTTACGGCTGAAAAAGATTTGTACCAGCTAGAGTACGATATTTTTACCGAATTGCGAACAGAAGTAGGAGAACAAGCCGACGCAATTCGTAATGTCTCCCGTGCCATAGCCGCAGCCGATGTATTGTGTGGCTTTGCCGAAGTTGCAGTATATCAAGGTTATTGCCGTCCAGAAATTGTCTCAGGACGAGAAATTAACATCGT
>NZ_JBOFLP010000012.1:0-49552 GCF_051657925.1 Chroococcidiopsis sp. | reverse complement strand
AAGAACTGTTACCAGAAATTGGTTTAGTCGTTGCAGAAGGCAAGGCAGCAGGGTTAAATCGAGAAGAACTTTTGCTGGATCTAGCGCAGATTCCAGGGGTCTACGTGCCGCGATTTTACGATCTGGCAATGGATGGTTCCATTCACCCCAATTGTCCAGACGTTCCAGAGAAAATCATTCGGCGCGTTGCTACGCCCATACCAGCGTATTCTACAGGCTTAGTTCCCTACGTCGAGACTGTCCACGACCGCCTCACGATCGAAATTCGGCGCGGTTGTACTCGCGGCTGTCGCTTTTGCCAACCAGGAATGCTCACTCGTCCCGCACGGGACGTAGAACCGGAGCAGGTTGTCGAGGCGATCGAAACGGGAATGAGGGCAACGGGATACAATGAATTTTCTCTACTTTCCCTCAGTTGTTCCGACTATTTATCCCTTCCTGCCGTAGGAATGGAGATTAAAAATCGCCTACAAAACGAAAATATTTCCCTTTCGCTTCCCAGTCAGCGAGTAGACCGTTTTGATGAAAATATCGCAAATATTTTGGGCGGTTATCGCCAAAGCGGGTTGACCTTTGCCCCAGAAGCTGGAACCCAACGGATGCGAGATATTGTAAATAAGGGCTTGACGAATGAAGAATTATTGCGAGGCGTAAAAACAGCTTGGGAACAAGGCTGGAACAAGATCAAGCTCTACTTCATGATTGGATTGCCTGGGGAAACAGATGTCGATGTGTTGGGGATCGCGGAAACTGTCGCATGGCTACAACGGGAATGTCGCGATCGCAGTCGAAAACCTTTGGCATTCAATTTAACAATTTCCAACTTTACACCCAAACCCCACACCCCGTTTCAATGGCATTCTGTTTCTACAGGGGAATTCCAGCGCAAGCAAGAATTATTACGCCAAGAGTTTCGGCACATGAGAGGGGTCAAAGTTAATTTTACCGACGTGCGGATCTCGGCAATGGAAGACTTCATCGGACGAGGCGATCGCCGTTTATCCGTCGTATTGCGTCGTGCTTGGGAACTGGGTGCGGGAATGGACTCGTGGTACGACAGCGTAGAGAGAGCGTATAACGCTTGGGGACAAGCGATCGCCGAATCCGGCTTAACCTGGAAGTATCGTCAAGTCGAGCAAGGTGAGTGGAATTTGATGCAAGGGAGCAGGGAGCAGGGAGCGGGGAGCAGGGGAGCAGAGGGGTATGAGGGAGACAATTCAATTCACCATTCACCATTCGCAATTCACAACTCATCGATCGCACCCCACACCCTACACCCCACTCCCGACTCCCTAGATCGCCCTTTGCCTTGGGATCGCATCGACACTGGGATCGAGAAAAAGTGGCTCAAGGAAGATCTGCAACGCGCTATGGAGGCTGCAACCGTCCCCGATTGCTCTTTTGATGGTTGTTCTCACTGCGGCGTTTGTGGAATCGATTTCGGTCACAACATTGTCATCGAACCACTACCAATTCCCCAATTTGCCGGACAGTACGTTCCTAACAATACTAAAGTTCAAAGACTGCGACTCCGGTTTGGCAAGCTGGGAGATATGGCGCTAGTGAGCCATCTCGACTTGATGCGCCTGTTCGATCGCGCCGTCCGACGAGCCGCATTGCCCGTATCCTTTACAGCCGGATTTAGCCCCAGCCCGAGGATTTCTGTAGCGCTGGCTCTTCCTTTGGGAGTAACGAGTAGTGGAGAGATTGTCGATTTTGAACTAACTCAAATCGTCGAGCCAGCAGTTTTTCGGCAACAACTGAGCAGTCAGTTACCAACAGACATACCTATATACGATGCGATCGCGCTCGATTTAAAAGCACCTGCAGCAATGAAGACTCTAACGGGAGCAGAGTACATCCTGACAATAGCGACAACTCAAACGACAACACCGACACAACGGCAGGAATGGATAGAAAATATTAAGAATTCAACCGAAATTTGGTGGGAGCAGACGACAAAATCCAAGAAAACTTATCAGGTGAACTTGCGCGATCGCCTATTTGAATTAGAATTAGTTTCACCACACAACCCAGATACAGGAGAACCAGACAATAGCTTTAACTTGCGCTATACGGGTAGTTGCTCTCAAGACGGCAATCACTTGAAACCAGAACATGTCACGTTCATGCTAGAGCAAGTTGCCCGCCAAGAAATCCAACTGCTCCACATCCATCGCCAACAACTCATACTAGATAAGCAGTGGTAATTGTAGTTGCTCCCCTGCTCCCCTGCTCCCTGCTCCCTACTCCCTGCTCCCTAAAAGATTGCTTTTTCTCAAGCATGAGTTAAAATTGAGCTAACAGAAGTTTTCTAGCGCTGCATTGGATTTCCGATTCGCTCTCCCAAATGGGACAGTAGCGAAAATTATTGAGAAGCATCCACGATTCTTTTGCATAGCACTTGAAACGGAGCGGTCGTCTCATTAGTCGCTAAGAGCGTTTCTTGAAGCCAGTGACAGGCAAAACAGGCTTTTTAGGTGTCTGTGAATTAGGTGTCTGCGAACTAATATTGTGCTCCTGTCCGCAAATCAAGGATGGGAGTCAAGATTAAAACTACAAAAATGCTCGGTTCTCAGAGCAGACTTATGTATGCAGCAGTTTTGAAAACATTTTGTTATGCTTTTAAACTGCCAGCATCTTTAGATTTAGTTGCGATCGAGCGTGGTGAGCGCCACTATTATTTCCAGCAGCGCCTACCTTCAGTCAATCGAAGCGAGAGAGGAGACCTCAAAGCTTCTGATGCTGCGAATTTTTGAGGGAATTGAATGCCAAAACAAATTATCATAGCAGAGCAGCATCACATTGCTGCTGTTTTTTCAGAAGATCAAATTCAAGAACTCGTCGTTGCTACCGGACGACATCAAGTTGGTGATATTTACCTCGGTGTCGTAGAAAACGTTTTACCAGGTATAGATGCAGCTTTCGTAAACATTGGCGATTCAGAACGAAACGGTTTTATCCACGTTACCGATCTCGGACCATTAAAACTGAAACGGACTGCGGCAGCGATTACAGAACTACTCGCACCGCAGCAAAAAGTCTTAGTCCAGGTTATGAAAGAGCCGACGGGCAATAAAGGACCCAGGCTCACGGGTAATATCACTTTACCCAGTCGCTACGTAGTTTTGATGCCGTTTGGACGGGGAGTTAACTTATCGCAACGGATCAGAAATGAAAACGAACGCAACCGCTTGCGGGCTTTAGCAATTTTAATTAAACCTGCTGGCATGGGCTTGTTAATTCGTACCGAAGCCGAAGGCAAGCCAGAAGAAGCAATTATTGAAGACCTAGAGGCGATCCAAAAACAGTGGGAAGAGGTGTTACTGAAAGCGCAATCTACCCGCGCTCCCTCTTTACTTAACCGCGATGACGATTTTATTCAGCGCGTCTTGCGAGATATGTATGGTTCGGACGTAAATCGCATCGTGGTAGACTCTGCTACCGGACTCAAGCGGGTCAAGCAATACTTGATGAACTGGGGTGGCGGACAGCCGCCTCAAGGGTTGTTGATCGACCACCATCGCGATCGCATTCCCATTTTGGAATATTTCCGCATCAATGCCGCAATTCGCGAAGCCCTCAAACCGCGAGTTGAGTTGCCTTCTGGCGGTTATATCATCATTCAACCGACGGAGGCATTAACAGTCATTGACGTAAACTCTGGTTCCTTCACTCGTTCCGCTACGGCAAGAGAAACCGTACTGTGGACGAACTGCGAAGCGGCAACAGAAATTGCCCGACAGTTGCGCTTGCGTAACCTGGCAGGGGTGATCGTGGTAGATTTCATTGATATGGAATCGCGCCGCGACCAGTTACAAGTCTTAGAGCATTTTAATAAAGCCTTAAGAGCGGACAAAGCCAGACCGCAAATTGCCCAACTATCAGAATTGGGTTTAGTCGAACTGACCCGCAAACGCCAAGGTCAAAATATTTACGAACTCTTTGGGCGCACCTGTCCTACATGCGGCGGCTTAGGACATGTCGTACACCTGCCAGGAGAATCGGAAGAACGCGAAGTATCAATGCCACCAGCAGCACGAGAACCCGAATGGTCAGCCCCACAGCCAGCACGGGACTCATACCGCGTCATGCCCAACCCTCGGTCAGTAGAACCCCGCGATAGTAGTAGTAGTAGTAGTAGTAGTTGGGGATTGGAAGCAGAAAGTGTTAGTAATGACTTCGATAGCGATCGCCAAGACTTAATGCCGATCAACCATCCCAATTATCAAGAAATTGGCGACGCGGGGAATAATCGGCGGCGGCGGCGGCGGCGCATCGGCGAGGGAGGCTATAAAGAAGAAAATCCACGGGCAGCGGCTAATTCACTGACCCTGCTCAACGACCGAGATACAGATCCAGAAGTAGAATCGGAAGGAGCAATTGCCGCTGAAGTTTCCTATGGCGATCGCCGCGATGCCGCAGGCGGAACGCTAAGTCGCGACCATCGCGGCTGGGTAGAAAAACCAGAGCGGTCTAAACCCATAAAGCCGGAACCCGTCAAAGTCGCGATCGATCCACCAGAAACAATTGTGGTGGAAATGACACCCGAGGAACAGGAAATTTACGCCGTCATGGGCGTATCGCCCATAGTACGCTTAGACAGGGAAGTGAAAAATCCCAAATCTGCGATCGTGCAAGTCGTTTTGCCTGGGCAAGCACCTCCTTTGCCTCAAAGTGAAAATGGCACAACGTCCGATTCAGAAGTATCTACCATTAACATTGACAGCGTGGCTGCTGCCGATACTCCGGTTATAGCTGCAATTCCTGAAAACACTGAATTGGAACTACCAGCGATAGAAGACAGCGAATCCGATCGCAAAACTCCAGTCCGTCGCCGTCGCCGTCGTTCTTCGGCAGATGGTGACGAGTAGATTCTGTGTAAAGATCTCTCCAACCCCTCTTCAAAAGGGGGGCTTGTGAATAGTGTAGGGTGGGCGATGCCCACCTACTTTTTTCGATTGACTATTATGCCTAAGTCATCGTCCATTCAAAAACTGAAATCTAAAGTTCAAAAATCTAAAATTCAAAATGGCATTACCCAGGACTTTGACTCAGGTTTAAGCGATCGATACTCTATCCTCATAGCTGGAGTGGATGAAGTAGGCAGAGGTGCTTTATTTGGTCCAGTGGTAGCAGCGGCAGTAGTTTTACCTCCATCAGCCTTGGAGGAATTAGTAGCAGCTCAGATTAGAGATAGCAAAAAACTATCGCGCGATCGCCGTTTGAAATTAGCAGCCCATATTTGTCAGGTAGCACTTGATTGGCGGATTGGTTTTGCAACCTCTGCCGAAATCGATCGCATTAATATCTTGCAAGCATCGTTACTAGCCATGAAACGGGCAGTCCTGAAACTGAAAATTCAGCCCGAACTATGCTTAGTCGATGGCAGACAACCCATTAAAGATTTATTTATACCGCAACAGGCGATCGTGAAAGGAGACGAGCAATCTTTGGCGATCGCTTCTGCTAGTATCGTCGCTAAAGTGTGGCGCGATGCCCTAATTACTCGCCTTGCAGTCAAATATCCCCAGTACGATTTAGTCACAAATAAAGGATACGGAACTCAGCGACACATCGAGGGATTGCATCAACACGGTCCCTGTCGCTTGCATCGGCTGTCTTTTCGTCCCTGTCAAGTGAGGGAATAGGGAGCACACGAGCAGGGAGTAGTGAAGAGGTTTCGGCAGCCAGTGGCTAGTTAACTACCTCAAGCCTCACTCACTGGTAACTGGTAACTGGTAACTGGTAACTGATTTTGATTGTCGTTCACCCAACTGCGGTAGTCGGTCAAAAGTTGATGTAGCAAGCGTTGCTTAATCGTCACCAACACGCTTTTGAGTAAGCCATTGCCAGTAGTCTCAACAATTGATTGGGGTGTCATATTTAAAGGAAAAGGCAGTTCAACCTTTACCTCTAGATCGGCTTTACCTTTAAGCAGAGTAATATTCTGGTGTTGATAAGGAGATAAATGACCGCACAGATTTAACTCAAATCGTTGGTTAATGTAATCTAATCCTAAAATTTCACAAGCAACCGATCGCAAATTCACCGTACCGTTCGGTTCTGTCCACACTTTCAAGTCTGCGGTTGGTTGAATGTTCAGGGTCATAAATGAGAGCGGACGGATCTTCAACCGAAAGCTTTCACAATCTAACTGCTCGATCCGGCTGGGGTCTACCAGAGCTTTTACCAAACGTTGAGGTTGACGCAGGTAGTGTTGGATCGGTACAGGTTGTTCTGGGACAACAATTTCAACAGACTGAGAGGCGGTGAACCGAGTATACATGGGTTGCAATGTTGCTTATAGAGAGAATTTATAGTTTCTTTAAGCCCATGAGTTCATCCTACTGGAATTCAGTCCAAAAGATGAACGAATCATGAAGGTAATCTTTACACTTGTTAATGATTATAAAGTACTATGAAGCTCTTTGCTCAAATTCAGTGGTCACTGGTCACTGGTCACTGGTCACTGGTCACTGGTCACTGATAACTGCTCCCCCCTGCTCCTTGCTATATTGAGTTATGACTTTTAGCGGCGCTAGCAGGCGAACATGACCGTATCGATTGCCCATTTGGGACCTAGTGGCACTTATTCCGAACAAGCTGCGATCGCCTATCGCGATCGATTGCAACAGGAAGGACAAGAGGCAGCCTTGCATCCCTACCCCAGCATTCCTCAAACTCTCAAGGCTGTGGCGCAAGGAGAAGCACAGATTGCTGTCGTACCAGTCGAGAATTCGATTGAGGGCAGTGTTGCCGTCACTCTAGATATGATGTGGCTGTTGGATACTCTACAAATTCAACTAGCTTTAGTCTTGCCAATTGCCCATGTTTTGCTTTCTCACGCTCAAACTCTGGATACGCTGCAAGTCGTCTATTCTCATCCTCAAGCACTGGCACAGTGTCAGTTGTGGTTCACACAATTTTTGCCACATGTCAAATTGATTCCGACAAATTCTACAACTGAGGCATTACAGCACTTAGAACGGGAGAAAACTGCGGGGGCAATATCTTCTCTACGGGCAGCAAAACTTTATAACTTACCCGTTTTAGCTAGTGGTATCTCTGACTATCCCGATAATTGCACGCGGTTTTGGGTACTCAGTCGTCAGTCCTCGACCGTAGGCAGTCACACGTCTATAGCTTTTAGTTTACCTGCCAACGTTCCTGGTGCATTGGTAAAACCGCTTCAGGTATTTGCCCAAAGAAATATCAATCTCAGCCGGATTGAGTCTCGTCCGACTAAGCGATCGCTAGGCGAATATCTCTATTTTATTGACTTAGAAGGCGACTCTCATAACAGTGCCGTGGAGTCAGCTTTAACAGAATTAGTCGCACATACGGAAATCTTAAAGAATTTTGGTAGCTACACAGTCGTGCTGCTCAACCAAGACAACTACGCAGGATGAATAGAGGATAGCAATTTTTCACAAGTATGGCGTTCGCTTTCATATTTGTGGCGATCGCATTGCAATACTTAGAAACATTAGCACTAGCGATCCACTGATATGAGATCCTAAAAAATAGAAAACGCGATTAATAATGATTTAAGAAAATGGCACAACAGCAATCGACCGTTGTTATTACAGGAACTTCTTCGGGTGTTGGTTTGTATGCAGCAAAAGCCTTCGCTAAACGAGGTTGGTATGTCGTTATGGGATGTCGAGACATTCCCAAAACAAAAGCTGCGGCTCAGAGTGTCAGCATACCGGAAGATAGCTACACGGTCATCCATCTGGACTTAGCTAGCTTAGAGAGCGTGCGACAGTTTGTCAAAGACTTGCGGGCAACAGGCAGACACCTAGATGCTCTGGTGTGCAATGCAGCAATCTATATGCCCTTACTCAAGGAACCATTACGCAGCCCAGAAGGATATGAGTTAAACGTTGCTACCAATCACCTCGGTCATTTTCTCCTATGCAACCTCATGTTAGAGGATTTGAAGAATTCGCCAGCTGCGGATAAAAGGCTCGTTATTTTGGGAACCGTAACCCACAATCCAGACGAACTGGGTGGGAAGATTCCACCGCGTCCAGATTTAGGGAATTTAGATGGTTTTGCAGCTGGATTTAAAGCACCAATTTCGATGATTGACGGCAAGAAATTTGAACCTGTCAAAGCTTACAAAGATAGTAAAGTGTGTAACGTGTTGACAATGCGGGAACTGCACCGTCGCTATCATGACTCGACAGGAATTACTTTTACATCTCTTTATCCTGGTTGCGTTGCCGATACACCACTGTTCCGCAACCACTATCCGCTGTTTCAAAAACTCTTCCCATTGTTCCAGAAGCATATTACTGGAGGATATGTATCTCAGGAGTTGGCTGGCGAACGGGTAGCTGCTGTAGTTATCGATCCTGAGTACAAGCAATCTGGTGCTTATTGGAGTTGGGGAAATCGTCAGAAGAAAGATGGTCAGTCCTTCGTGCAAAAAGTTTCGCCCCAAGCCCGCGATGATGAAAAAGCAAGAAAAATGTGGGATTTGAGCGAGAAGTTAGTAGGAATCGGGGTTCCCGTGTAGGCTATAGCTTTCTAAAATTGAGCTAAATTTTCAATGCGATCGCCTGTCTTTTTAAGGATGGGCGATCGCTATTTTAATACTCGCGGACAGTCTAGCAATCTGGTGTGCTGTTCGTGAAATCAATCTTTTCTCTGAGCTATACTTCACCCAGCGCGATCGGTACATCAAGGAAAGCGAAATGCTTGGATACATTCGTACAGACGATGATAAATATCTATTAACTATTGACGGAGTAGTTATAGCTTCTCAAGCGGCAGAGGTTGCTACTTCTTATTTTAGAGATTTGTCTGTAGATTTATGGACTCCGGAGCTATGCGAACATATTATCTTACTATCGGCTGAAGAAATTCTCAACGATAGCTTTGATTATGTTAGATTTCACCAGTCCTTTTTTTGGAAAAATGATTTTGAGAGTTTTTCTATAGATTGGATTTCAGTATCTCATAATGGCGATAGCAATTTTCAGTTAGCAATTTGGTTTACCTTTGATGTCAATAATTGGAAACAACCTTGGAGCATGTATGAGTATATGGAGGAATTTAAACTAGTATTCGATCGTCAAGATTTTACAAATGCTAAATGTTGTTGGCTAGAAAAGGATGGAGACACTATACACGTTAGAGATGGTTATTCAATCTCTTTTGATATCAAAGAGCCGTTTGCTCCTATTGAAATAGAAATTGAACGAGCTTTATCAATTCTAAATGAAGTTCATAAGCAAGCTATATATAATCTCTCGTCAATGGCATATTCTAACGCTGTAACGGTATAATTTAATTTTCCCGAAGAAGTTAAGAGCGCCTGCAAACAATATTTGATGTACTTTACTCAATTTCTTCGTGACGTTGGGATAGACGCTACTGATGAACTTAAAGAACAAGCAGATAGCGTTTTGTTTTCAGTGACACCAAGGAATCAAGAAGAAGCTTTAGAACATATTAAAATAGCACTAGAGATATATTTGCGTCTCCCCTCCAATCCGACTGTAAGCTCTTCTGGATATTTGGGAGCTGATATAGAAGTACAACGACTAGTTGCTAATATTCATCACTTGCAAGGTCAACTAGCACTTGCTAGCGCAATAATACAACAAAAAGATCTACTCATTCAGCAACAAAAAACTATCATAAAATCGGGAGAAGTTTTGATTCAATCTATTCAAAAAAGTGAAAAAAAAGAAGATAAAGAGCCACTTTTAGGAAAGGTTTTGTCAGTCAAAAAATTAGAATTATGGAAAACTCTAGAACTTGATGTTCCTACTTTGCTGAGATACTTAAAACAATACTTTAAGAACGAAAAATAGATGAATTTGCCGATCGAGTAGGAAACTACTTTTTGCATTCTTCTTCGCGTCTTTGCGTCTTTGCGCGAAACAAAACTACATCTTTTGATTTTTCGCAAGGTTAGAGTAGGTATGCTGATGGAGTTTGCATTATCGTCGATTTAACGGAAATGCTAGCAGTATATCCAATCGCCTCTCCTCACTCTCGAAGTAACCAAAACACGCAATCGCATTTGCCAAAGAGCGTAGCTGTAGGGGAAGTCGTCGAGGTAACGAGCTGATAATCAAAAAGCATGGAGAAACTCAAGCAAACCGAGTAGCGATCGCACCTCATGGCTCGATAGGATGTTATTGGAACCTATTGCCTGTTTTGATGTCAATGACCGAGCAACGCGATCGCGAATTGCCCTCGTCCGACCGAATCACACATGAGACAGTTAAAGAGTCTCAGGGTGAGGGAATTGGTGCTGTCTGGAACCAAACAACAGCAAAGATAATGCAACTTCTGCCTGTAGATCGAGCAGCACAAACGATAGTCAACTGGTTCAGCGTCAGCGATGAACGAGTCGCGGAGATTTTAGCAACGGTACGCGCTGAATTACCTACAACAGAAGCTTTACTCATTGGCAAACCCCAGGCGGGAAAAAGTTCGATCGTGCGCGGCTTAACCGGAGTTTCAGCCGAAATCGTCGGGCAAGGATTTCGCCCTCATACGCAACATACCCAACGCTATGCCTATCCGACTAACGACCTGCCGCTACTAATCTTTACCGATACAGTGGGATTGGGAGATGTAAATCGAGAGACGCAAGCGATCGCCCAAGAACTGATTGGCGATCTGCAACAAGCTAGCCATTGCGCTAGAGTCCTGATTCTCACGGTAAAAATTAACGATTTTGCTACCGATAGCTTAAAACAAATTGCGCAAACGTTGCGCCAGAAATATCCAGATATACCCTGCTTGCTAGCTGTCAGTTGCTTGCATGAAGTTTATCCTACAGGGACAGCCGATCACCCAGACTATCCACCTCAATTTGATATCGTAACTCGCGCCTTTAGTGCCATTCAACAGAACTTTAGCGGCTTGTACGATCGCGCCGTTCTTATCGACTTTACCTTAGAAGAAGATGGCTATAACCCAGTATTCTACGGCTTAGAAGCCTTGAGAGATACGTTAGCCGATTTGCTCCCAGAAGCCGAAGCCAGGGCAATTTATCAGTTATTGGACGAAAAAGCAGGTCAGCAAATTGGCAACCTCTATCGGGACGTGGGACGGCGCTACATGCTTGCCTTTGCGATCGCCGCCGCTACTTTAGCAGCCGTACCTTTACCCTTTGCTACCATGCCCGTACTCACAGCCGTACAGGTATCGATGGTTAGCCTCTTAGGGAAATTATACGGACAAACACTAACCCCGTCGCAAGCAGGGGGCGTAGTCAGCGCGATCGCAGGGGGTTTCTTGGCACAGGCAATCGGGCGAGAATTGATTAAATTCATTCCTGGGTTTGGTAGCGTCATCGCTGCTTCTTGGGCTGCTGCATATACATGGGCGCTAGGAGAGGGGGCTTGTGTTTACTTTGGTGACTTGATGGGAGGCAAAAAGCCCGATCCGCAGCAAATTCAAGCCGTGATGCGATCGGCGTTTCAATCAGCACAAGAACGATTTAAAGGAATTAAACGTTAAGAAACCAAAAATATTGCTAATTCTTCAGTAGAGCGGATGTTTGATGTACCGGTTCGGTGCAGCATAGATAGTATTATGCAATGCAGTAGTCTTTGAGGCAGAAGAGGATGGTATCTACTTTAAATGAAGCCCTAGAATTTATCGCAAATTACGTGCCACCGAAATCTCCCGATGGTCGTGTTGCTTATCCAATATTGGAAGACGGTCTGAGTTACGCAGAAATTAAGCAAAAGCTGAAAGATTTACCCTTTGACTTACCCACAGAAGTTTACGAATTATATCAATGGAGTGATGGCGGCTTTTTAGGCAACTTACCATATCCAAATCGAAGCGATCGCAGCGAATACGCTAAAATTGACAAATTTATCTCTTTAGGGAGGGCTGTGTCTCTTGCGAGAGAGTGGGGGAATGGTGATTTTCCTCTATTTGAATACGAAGATGGAGATATTTGTTTTACCGTTGGTTCTCAAGTCAAGCAAAAAGTTGCTCCTATCTTTTGTCGCCATAAATCTTCAGTTGCAGAGCAACCGAAATACGATAGCTTGACGACTATGATGGTGAAGCTGGTAGAAGGAATCCAATCGGAAATGAGTCGGAGATAAGCAAACTAATTTACTCTCTATCAATTGGAGTTTGAGCAGGTTTTACATTGTTGCAAAACTCCTATTAAATTTTATTTAAAATTAAAACAAATATATTTTAGTTATGAGTTGAATCGCAAATGGAAACGCGGATAAGAAAAATTGACTTTTAGCAGATATAGCAGAGAGCGGATAGATTAGGACATTTCAACTGTCTACAAGCAAGATTAGCCAAGTCTTTTTCCTCTGCTCCCTACTCCCTACTCCCTGCTCCCTGCTCCCTGCTATATATCTACTTAGCAATTTTATTTGCGCCTACTCTATGAGTATGCTGCGCGTATGCGTCTTTGCATGACATACAATTTTTATTTTGTCTGAAAAATGTTTTGTACCATTTTCTTATCCGTACTTGCCGCAGCGCGATCGAGTGCGATAACTTCACTAGCATCCAATCGCCAACCCAAAATACCAATATTCTCCTTTGCTTGTGCTACAGTTTTCGCTCCAGGAATTGGAATAGTTCCTTTACACATACACCAATTAATTGCAACTTGAGACATAGTTTTACTTCTCAAACTTGCGATCTCTTGCAAGCACCCTAACAACGGGCGAATTCCTGGTAATAGCTGCCGAAATAATAAACCGCGAATTCCTTTGGGAAATGAACTTTTCTCAGTATACTTTCCAGTCAAGATTCCCAAAGCCAAGGGACTATAAGCAATTAATTTGATTCCCAATTCGTCGCATACATCTTTAATACCTAATTGGGTAACAGGATAGGTAGATAGCAATGAATACTGAACTTGTAGCGTAGCGATCGGAACGCCGCGATCGCGCAACTTTTTATAGACTTGTTTCAGCCGTTGAGAACCATAATTTGATAAACCGACTCCCTTAACTAACCCTTGTTCGTATAAGTCGGCAAGACCATCCAACAGCACCCACTCTTGCCAAGGAGCATAATTAGCTGTAGACCAATGCATTTGCACCAAATCGACATTTCTACCCAAACGTCGCGCTGAAGCTTTGCCAGCCTTGACCATCGATTGACGGGTCAATCTCCAGGGATAAGCGGCTAGTTTAGTGGCAATACAAATATTTTCTTTCTCAATTCCCTGATATTCTCTAGTAAATTGTCCCAACAACTTCTCGCTGCGTCCGTTTAAGCGCCCAGTACCGTATGAATCACCCGTATCGAATAAAGTTACGCCGTTGCTAACACAGAGATCGAAAACCGCTTGCAACTGGTCGTCCATGCTTTCATCGTAGCCCCAGAGCAAGCGATTACCCCATGCCCACGTACCGCAGCCCATTTCTGGAAGGCAAAGTTGGCTGGTAGTTTGCATACTTTTCTATCCTAGTTTGAGATTTTAGATCCCCCCAACCCCCCTTAGAAAGGGGGGCATAAATATATTTCAAAGTCTCTCCGTAGAAAGGGAGGCATAAATATCTTGCAAAGTCCCCCTTTTTAAGGGGGATTTATGGGGATCTTCTTATTTCGCGATCGCTTCTTGCAACCGTTTTTTATCCAATTCTTTCTGGTGCAAAATTAACCACGATTCAACGAGATCGGGACCGTGCAAGTCGCCAGTGAGGGCAGCACGGAGCGATCGCATCACCAAGCCTTTTTTGACGTTTTGCTCCTTCATCACCTGTTTAACGATCTCCTGGGTGCGCTCTGCGGTTAATTCAGCCGTACCATCCAGGGCAGCGATAATGCCTTGAACGACAGCATCAGCCCCGGCTTGATTCAGTTGTTCGGTTGCTTCCTGACTGAACTCCACCGACTTAACGAAGAACAACCGACACATATCCACAGCATCCGGTAACCGCGTCAGACTCGCACCCACAAGGGCTGTAATTTTTTCCAACCAAGGGCGTTCTCCCACCGGATTGAATTCGTATCCTGCCTCTTGCCAGTAGGGTATCAGCAGATCGGTTAACTTATCCACAGGCATATGATGCAAGTATTGGCTGTTAATCCAATCTAGTTTTGCCCAATCAAATTTTGCCCCAGCCTTATTCACTCGCTCAAAACTAAATAGCTTTGCCGCTTCTTCTAGAGTAAAGATTTCTTGGGTAGAATCTGGTGGCGACCAGCCTAATAATGTCATGTAATTGACGATCGCCTCTGCCACAAAACCCATTTTTTTAAAGTCAGAAATGGATGTTACCCCATCTCGCTTAGAAAGTTTCTGCCCTGTCATATTCAAAATTAAGGGCGTATGGGCAAATTCTGGTATGGCTGTGCCGAAAGCCTCATAGAGCAGAATTTGTTTGGCTGTATTGGCGATGTGGTCTTCACCGCGAATCACATGGGTAATGTTCATATCCATGTCATCCACGACAACAGCAAAGTTGTACAGGGGTTGACCGATGCTACTATCTTCCGAACGACGAGCAATCACCATATCGCCGCCCAAGTCACTTCCTCGCCAGCGCATCTCTCCCCGTACCAGATCGTGCCAAACAATTTCGCGATCGTCATCAATCTTAAATCGAATTACAGGATGACGACCTTCACCCGTAAAAGCTGCTTCTTGTTCTGGGGTTAAATTTCGGTGGCGGTTATCGTAGCGGGGTGCTCCGTTTCTGGCTTTCTGCGCCGCCCGCATTTCTTCCAATTCTGCCTCGGTGGTATAACAGCGATATGCCAAGCCTTTATCGAGTAAGTCTTGTACTCGTTGTTTGTAGATATCTAGACGATCTGACTGAAATATGGGACCTTCATCCCAGTGCATACCGAGCCAGTTTAAACCGTCGAGAATATTTTGAGTATATTCAGGGCGCGATCGCTCCGTATCCGTGTCCTCAACCCGTAAAATAAACTGTCCCCCATGATGGCGGGCAAACAGCCAATTAAATACTGCGGTTCTTGCTGTACCGATGTGTAAGTTACCAGTGGGACTGGGAGCAATACGAACGCGAATCATAGATCCAGGTGATTTAGGTTAAACCAATACAGAGGCGTTACATTGAACGTCTCTATATCAATACATTTTAACGGGACTGACGGGGCTCGAACCCGCAACTTCCGCCGTGACAGGGCGGTGCTCTAACCAATTGAACTACAGTCCCTTAGTCGGACGATTTATCATCATGCCACGTCTATTCTAGCTTGTCAAGCACTGCAGTGAATTTTTTTTCAGAGGGAGCGATCGCTTGCGGTAACTTAACTGAGATCTTGCACCGATTGCAACGTCCGCCTGTGAATCAATTCACAGTCTCATAGCCTAAGTCGGATAAATCCGGCTGCAAGATCGATCGCTTTTAGTCTACTTTAGTAGACTTTTGCTATTAGCCTTGAACTTAAGTTCAAGGTGAGTCTGGATACCAATTGATAATGCTACAAGATCTGCATTAACCATTCATCTGCTGAAGAATCTTCATTGTCTCGACGCTTACCGTACAGACTCTTTGCAGTAAGTCGATGACTTGCGGTTTATAATCTGCAAAGCGGTAGGTATTGAATTTCTCAGCAATAGTTGGATCTTTAGGCTTCTTTTCTTTATATTGATCCAAAATCCATTCTATGGCGGAACGGTTGCCTAAAAGATATTCCCAAGCAATTTTAGGTACGCCTTCTAGGGTAGTATTTTCATCTAGAATGAGACTTCCTTTGGTTTTGTCTGCTTTCAATTTTGGCTTGGGTGTACGTGTATTGTCTCCGCAGGGGATATCGATTTGTTTTAAAGGATAAAGTTCGACGGTTTCATAATTGATATGTAAATCCATCAGATGTTTACCCCAACTCACCCATCTATGAAAGTCTTCGTAGAAAGGTAAGCGCGGAAATTCTCGTTTGAGGTTGAGTTCGTATTTTTTCCGATAGTCAGGATTGTGTAATACAGCGTAGGTATAGTGAAAAATATCGAGTTTGGTAATTACCAAGTCGTTGTAATGAGTTTGGAATTGTTCTAATCCCCAGTCAGTAATGTTGTCAATGCGATTTCCTTCTTTATCGTAGCGGTAGAGAGGAAGACATTGAGAATCACCTGTAAGATGCAAATCGATAATTGTGTTGCTGGCTAAGCAGTGAAATGGCTTAATACTTCCAATTGCTGAAAAAGCTATATATTTATTATTTTTATCGTTTTTATTAAAAATATCAAGCCATTGATAAATCATTCCGTTAAAATGCCTATCAAAATATAGATTTGTTTTAATAAAAGGTCTATACGTACTTTGCTGTATATATTGAGTATCAAACTTTTTATTTATACGCCGCTCTAAATATTTTGTAAGTTCTCTATCCCACTTAATATCTAATTTCTTTTCGGTTAAACCAATAAGCTTATTTCTATAGACTTCCACGAAATAAGTCATTTTTTCGGTTAGCAACTGAGATGAAAAGTCATATACCCATTCATCTCGCTGAGTTGCAATTCCTCTTGAAAAGACTTGAAATACTGCTTGCTGTGCTTTTCCGGTTTTTACATCTTTGTCCATTAAAGGTATTAAATCATCAAAATCATTCTCAACCTGGTTAATCCAGGTATAATTTTTGTCTGGAATAATATGTTCAAAGTCAAAATCTTGAAAATTATTAGTAGTAAGATAGTTGATTTTATTTTCTCTTAATTCATGCTCGTGAAAGGGATTAAAATAAAATATTTTGCTTTCCTTGACTTTAGCATCTCTGACAAGAAAACCTATAGTGATACCTGTCATAGCACTTGTACCAAAGATAGTGTGTTTTTCAGAAATAAATATTCCGTTTTTTCCTGAAATTGCTCTAACATTACCCCCTAAGTCAACAAAGTAAGCAAAAGAAAACTCATTTTGAATACATTTTCTTAAACCATCGAAGGCACGAGCATCTAAAAAGGAAGAATTCGTAATAAAACATACAATTCCATCTTTGATTCTATCTGTTGCCCAACGTAAAAACCGAGTATACATATCATATACAACAATCCGATTCTGAGCTTTGCTTTCTTTAATATAAGTATCTTTAATCCGTTTATCTATCGCCGTGTATGTGCGATTAGCATTATTCTGATTAAAATTTTCTTGTTTAGCATTGTAAGGAGGATTGCCAATAATTACAGAAATAGTTTTATCATTTTGACGCTTAATCCTTGCTGTATTTTCAACAGAAAGCGAAAACATGTCTAACTGCTTCTCATGAAAACTGGTATGCTCAAGCGTATCGACAAAACAGATATTATCGAACTCCTGATATTCACCCATTTTTTGCTTATAGGTAAACTCAATGTTCAAATTAGCAATGTAATATGGCAGAATCGCCAACTCATTGCAGTGAATTTCATTTTTATATTTGTATTCAAGTTTATTCTTAGGTAAATATTCAATCAACTCAGTAATGAAAGTACCCGTACCAGTAGCAGGATCGAGTATCTCAACATCTTTATCAGCTAGAATCTTGCCAAAATGTTTATGAGTTAAATAGTCTACACTTTCAATCATGAATCGAACGATTTCATTCGGCGTGTAGACAATTCCCAATCTGTCAGCAGCTTTAAGATTATATGCTTTGTAGAAATTCTCGTAAACAGCTTTTAAAAACTTCTGCTTTTCATGATGGTTGTAAATATTTGCCGCAGTTCTTCTAATTACGCCATAATAACGCTCAATTGTACCGAGCAAGTTTTTCTTCGTACCACCTGTAAAAAAGGTATCGATAACTCGCTGTAATTCCCGTGCAATATTGTTTTCTCTATGAAACTGCGATTCATTAAATATATTAATAAAAATATCTTCAGTCAAAATATGCTGAATCATCATTTCTCGCACATCTAACAACGTGACTTCAGGATTGATTGATTTTTTGCAAATCTCCCAAAAGTTATTTCTACACTCTCTAAATGCTGCATTACTTTCATTTTGCCGCTCAATTGTATCGCGTAGTGCATCTAGAATCTTTGGTAAATCTTGCTTAAAAGCTCCAATTGCAGTCCGAAAATCTTTGACTTCGGGACGAACGTAGTTAATAAATGCTGTAATAATCTTGTCTAATGCTTCTCCATCTTGCATGGGAACGCGCAAGATTTCATTACCACTCTGAATTAAAACTGCTGTTTGGGAATCTTCAAACAAAATATTGCTATCTGGATATCCTTTTTTAAGCTTTTTATCAATTTCTTCGTTTAGATTGTCAAATTGATCTTTACTTTCCCAGTAACCCCAATCCAAACGTAAAGCATCTTTTACCGTACCATCTGGACGTATGGCTTTACCCGTTCTAGTTTTAT
Organism: Chroococcidiopsis sp.; assembly: GCF_051657925.1. Lineage (NCBI taxonomy): Bacteria > Bacillati > Cyanobacteriota > Cyanophyceae > Chroococcidiopsidales > Chroococcidiopsidaceae > Chroococcidiopsis > Chroococcidiopsis sp. Next base: position 31,263 of record NZ_JBOFLP010000012.1, on the reverse strand, counting down.
AATCTAATTCGGGAATCAGTTGAAATTCTCTTGGCTTACAGTATTCATTTAGTAAGTTTTGAAAAGCAAAGCGAATTGAAGTCTCTTTGCGCGAACCACCGTATTGAATTACTTTTTCTACTTCAGCATGATATTGACTAATTAATAGCCTAGACATAATTCAATTTATGAATTTTTCATGTCCAAGCTAGCCTGATGAAGATGAGGTAAGCTTCAGAAGGTTTGCCGATTTTTTTTAGAAAAGTGGAAAACCAGTATTGATGCAATAGTGCAATATTTCAGTAATAATGCGCTTGAAAATTTGATGGCATTAGACAAAAGTTTGAATTGAAGTCAATTCAGTAATTTTAACTACGCAAAAATTCAGGATGCATAGCTATACACCCTATACGTTGATGCACTATGTTGCTGTAATATTTGGGCGATCGCTATCTACAAACCGTACTGTATCGATATAAAATCGTAGGATTGCGATCGCTCATTTTTACTAATGACTTAGTAATAGAACTTGTCAGGGTTTCATAACCCCAACTCTACTGTTATATGAGAGTTAAGTCAATCAATATTGAAATCCAAGCCTAGAATTTTAACTATAGAAATTAATCTATATTCAAGCAAGAAATATCCTATTTGTTAAGTTATGAAATTGTTTATTAAGTTGTGAAAAATGCTAATGACTTTTGCAACAATAAAGTCAACAATTGTTTTAGAGGAAACTGGTTTCGTCCTATCTTACCGGAGGATAAAAAAATGAGCCTTGTTGCCCAAGTTATAGCTCAATCTGATGAAGCCGATCGCTTTCTTAGCCGCACAGAATTAGATAAACTGCAAGATTTTTTTAAAACAGGAGAGACACGACTTAAAGTAGCGCAAATCCTATCGCAAAACGAACAAAAAATTGTCCAAGAGGGTAGCCAAAGATTTTGGAAGGTGATACCAAATACTCCCAGCAACAGCGGCGATCCGAAAAAAACTGCCTTATGCCAAAGAGATCAAGCCTGGTATCTCCGACTTATTACATATGCCGTATTAGCTGGAAACATGAAACCCTTAGATGATATCGGCATAAATGGAATGCGGGAAATGTATGTATCCCTGGGTGTTCCTGTCAGTAACATTGGCAGTTGTATGCGCTCTTTAAAAGAAGTTGCTACAGGTTTAATGAGTCGCGAAGAAGCCGATCTTGCCAAACCTTATTTCGATTATTTAATCCGAGCCATGTATTAAGTTTTGGTGAGGTAATTGGAGTTTTCCTTTGTTAAGGGTTAGATAACTCAAAACATCAAACTTTCAGCACATAAATTCTGCAATTAAAAACGAAGCAATCAGTTGGAGAAAAAAATTATGCAAGACACGATTACTTCTGTTATCAATCCAGCGGATCGACAAGGTAAATATCTCGATACACCTGAGTTGGAAAAGTTGAGAAAATATTTCCAAACAGGAGAGTTGCGCGTAAAAGCAGCTGCTACTATCAGTGAAAATGCCTCTGGTATTGTCAGTCAAGCGGTAGCAAATTCGCTCCTATATGGAGATATCACCTGTCCTGGGGGTAATATGTATCCCACTCGTCGCTATGCAGCCTGCATTCGCGATTTAACCCTATTCTTGCGTTATGCTACCTACGCTATGTTAGCTGACGATCCTTCCATTATTGAAGAGCGGGTTCTTTTTGGTTTGAAGGAAACCTTCAGTACTCTGGGTGTTCCGATTCAGCCAACCGTGCAAGCAATTCAAGCATTAAAGGAAGTCACGACTCGTTTAGTTGGTGCGGAAGCTGGGCAAGAAGTTGGGACGCATTTAGACCACATTTGTAGTGGTTTAAGTCAGTGACCGGTAGCTAGTTACCAGGTCGTTTAGATCCCCCCAACCCCCCTTCAAAAGGGGGGCTTTTAGATCCCCCCAACCCCCCTTCAAAAGGGGGGGGCTTTTGATTTCTAGCCACCAGTCGCCAGCTATCGATAACTGGTCACTGGTCACTGATAACTGTTAACTGTTAACCCCCATACAACTTGCTAGATTTTTGTTTTTGGTAAGTAGCCTCGTAAAGATTCTGAGGCATGGGGGAGGGGTATTCTAATTTCGATTTCCCCTCACGGCTAGAACTTTCGTAAAAAGTCTTTTCTTCGTCGTTGGGATAGTTGAATTGGTAAAGCACTTGTCGATGATTAGGCTGTAATTTTGTCCTTGTGGATGCAACTGAGTTTGAAGAGGGTTCGTAAAGATAGTTCAAAGATTTTTGAGCAGATTCTTGGTAAGCAAAAGCTGGCTGAAGCTCAACTTGAGGAGATTCATAGAATGTATTCCAATTGGGTTGAGGCTGGTGGTTGAAAGCTCGCTGATAGGCTAAATTTGCAGTTCTAATTTCCGAGAAAGCTGCTTTCCAAGATTGTAGAACGGGTTCAAAGTAACCAGATGCCAATCCAAAATGCCAGAGAGAACCCTGAAGAGTAAAGAACGATAGGTAAAAGTAGGTATTTGCCAACCAAACACGAGTCGTTGGTTCTAATTGGTTTGGGTCGAAGTAGTGGGGTAATAAGGACGATTTGAGGCTTAAGGGCGCACCATAAAACTCAACTGGGTAGGCGAGGGTATTAAATCCGCAAAAGTAAGAGCCAGCAAATCCTGTCAAAGCAAGACTAAATAGAGAGTAAGAAAGAATGGCGTTACCAGAGAACAGAAAACGTCGTTTGACCCAATCCCACGGTTCTGTAATGACATGCCACATTCCTGCCGCAATTAACAGCGCACCAACATAAATATGACCGCCAACAACATCTTCGAGATTGTTGACATCAAATAGATGACCAATGCGATCTACAATTATCCCAGGATTTAAAGTGGGGTCGGTAACGACGCGTACTTGTCCGATATTAGCATCGTAAAGTCCGCCAAAAAACATGGCTTTTGCTACTAACAACAAAGCCCCTATTCCTAAGAAAATCAAGTGATTTCCTAAAATAAAACTCAATTTTTTGGGGTCGTCCCAACTAAAATGATATTGCCGCGCTAGAGGATTTTTGGACTCTTCTAAGCTTGCCGGGACTTGCCAGCGGTGAAATAAAGTGCCTGCTGTAAAAACTGCGGCGGAAACAAGCAGTACAACTCCAAAAGCAAAAAAGGGATAAGTGTCGGTGACTTGACCGTCAGAAACCTGACTCCATCCTTGTGTAGCCAGTCGAGGTAAGAGAAATAACCCTTGTTCTGACATCAGACGGTCGGGAGAATATCGACTAATTTCTAACAGTATCAGCGCACCAATACTAAAGGCTACGATCGCAGCATGGGCAATATGAGCAGTCAAAAATGTGCCTGATAATTTAGTTAGGCGCGCATTACCAGCCCACCAAGGATATTGGGCTTTGCGATCGCTTGCAGTTTCGATCATTATTTATTATCCTCACTTTCAAATCGGTCTACTGAAAGTCGAGATAGCTTGTGAAAAAGCTTCTGTTACAAAACTTCAAATTAAGCGCTCAAAAATGAAAGAACGATCCTGACTCCCAAGCCAAATTCGGACATGAAACAGCGCTGCAAAGATGGGTATTCCCTCTTTACCAATTGCGATCGCTTCAACTGAGGAAACTGTTACAATGAGCCTGCCAAGTCATGCGTTAACAGTCTTACATAGATGCGATCGCGGTGAATGGAAATTTTCATTATTCTCATCTTCATTATTTCTGAACTTGCAAACTATTCGCAATCACAAGAATTATTTCGTAATATTTGTATATATCCTTTAATTTGCTCCTGCTAAAATTTAGTAGCGATCGCGCGAAATTAATACTCCTTATCGTTAAAGTAGAAACTCTAACTCCTTTCGTTCCTATGGTTGCTCTATCTCCTAGCTTGCAAGCTAGACTCTCAACACCTCTAAAAATCGGCTCGTTGGAAGTCAACAGTCGAGTCTTACAGTCACCGCTATCGGGTGTAACTGACTTAGTGTTTCGCCGTTTAGTGCGCCGCTATGCTCCAGAGTCAATGATGTACACCGAAATGGTGAATGCTACAGGGCTGCACTATGTCAAAGAGCTGCCTAAAATTATGGAGGTAGAACCGCAGGAAAAACCGATTAGCATTCAATTATTTGACTGTCGCCCTGACTTTTTGGCAGAAGCAGCCATCAAAGCCGTTGAAGAGGGGGCAGATACAGTTGATATTAATATGGGTTGTCCGGTCAATAAAATTACCAAAAATGGTGGTGGTTCTTCGCTGTTGCGACAACCAGAAGTTGCGGAAGCGATTGTCCGTTCTGTGGTGCAAGCCGTCGATGTACCAGTGACGGTAAAAACTCGCATTGGTTGGACGGATAAAGAAATAACCATCCTAGACTTTGCCAAGCGTATGGAAGATGCGGGGGCGCAAATGATTACCGTTCACGGACGTACCCGCGCCCAAGGCTACAATGGTGCGGCGAAGTGGGAATGGATTGCACGGGTAAAGGAAGTGCTGTCGATTCCCACGATCGCCAATGGCGATATTTTTTCTGTAGCAGCAGCAGTGAAGTGTTTGGAACAGACAGGTGCAGATGGGGTGATGTGTTCGCGAGGGACGCTAGGCTATCCGTTTTTAGTTGGAGAAGTAGATTACTTTCTCAAGACAGGACGAGAATTACCGTCTCCTACACCAGTCGAACTGTTGCAATGCGCTAGAGAACATCTTCAAGCATTGTGGGAGTACAAGGGCGATCGCGGTGTGCGTCAAGCCCGCAAACATATGACATGGTACGCTAAAGGTTTTAACGGTGCAGCTGAATTACGCGGTCAACTCAGCGTTATCGAGTCTGTGACTGAGGGGTTAGAACTACTCGATCGCGCGATCGAACAACTCGATCGTCCAAATAGGGAGCAGGGAGCAGAGAGCAGGGAGCAGGGATTAATTGCAACTTGCGACTTATGACTTGTGAGTTGAACTGTCTCCCGACTCCTAGTAAATCAAGGCAAGAGACAATTTGACCCCTTGCCAATTCGGATCGAGCCTAACTCTTGAGAGTTTGACACTTAAAAAGTTTTGTCGATGAAATCTTTAGCTTTATCTTTAACATCTTCTTGAGCGTGCATTGTGGCTGCATCCTCTTGTTTTGCTTGTCCTTCCAACTTATCTTTGGGATCGCCTGTCAGCTCGCTCATCGCTTCTTGAACTTTGCCTTCAACGTTCTTAGCAACTGCTTCAACTCTTTTTTCGATGCTCATATCAATCTCCTACTAAAACTACTCGTAATTTCTGCTATAAGCAGGATGTAAAGTATTTATACGTATAGCTTGTAGGATGAACGAGAGATCTAACATCGCTCGTCAGTCAGATTTATTAAGTAGCGATCGCCTATCTTAAGACCGATCTCTGTGAGTCTTGAGAAAGATTTGGGTGTCAGTGCAAGTCAACAGAAATAAGTCGTACAGCAAATTTTAGGTAATTAACTGTACTAATCGATAAAATTATTTTTTAACTCTAATAAGAACAACTAATAAGTTGCCAATCGAAGTTAATGAGTACCAGATTTAAACCTTCTCAAACATAAAGAAATTATAAATTCATAATTGTCAGCAACTAGGAATAAACAACTCTCTTCTTGTAAAACTACCTTAAAAACCGTTCTGCTGAATCTACCGCTACTAAAGGGTTTCAGTATTAAGTCTCTATGAAGATAATCGGATTTAGCATCTTACTTTTCCGTAATTAGTAGCTGATTTCCAGTCGAACAATCGTTTTTGCAGTCTGGGGAAGTTCAGTATTTCGTTAAATCGGCATTTTCACTGAATCGACTCGTAAGTTTTTCTTAAAGTTCAGCTTGTTTTTAACTATTGCCCGTAAAAATACTGTGGTTCCAATAATGAATCTAATATATATTTTTTAAGGATTTTGAAAAACTTAAAAAAAATCTGAAAAATTTTTGGCAGTTGTTGAGGATTGACGCGATATAAGAGTACAAAGATTTTATGCAAACAAGCCAATTTATTTGATAGTAAAAATTACAGATATAGCTGAATTTACTAAGCTATAAAACAACAAAAAAATGTCTAATTGTAAAATTTCAAGTTTAAAGGATCGAGTTTATGTATTTAATAATGGTGTTAGTTGCCGCATTTGCTTATACCTTGGGTGGAATGTATATGAAACTTTCCAAGGGACTATCTGAACTCGTACCTAGTTTGCTAGTTTATTTCTTTTTAATTGCTGGGGCTAGTATTGAAGCCATAGCCATGAACGACTCTAGTTTAGGAGTCACCTATCTTTTCGTGGTTGGGTTAGAATTTATTTTGGCATTTTTAGTTGGAGCTTTGCTTTTTCGCGAAAGCTATTCTCATGGCAACCTATTTGGTGTATCTTTGATTGTTGCCGGAATTATTCTTTTGAGTGCAGGAGAATGCTAAGCAGATGCTTCAGCGATCGCTTCATCTAAATTAAGTACCATAAAAAATTTTGACAGGGCAGTAAAATTAAACGTGTTTTCCCGATCGCCACTACAGCCACTTGTCAAAGCGCGATCGTACCTAAACAACTTCAATCAAACTTTTAAAAGAAATCTATGGGTCGTTCATTGTTGTTTCAAGACCTTAAACGTGCTATAAAAATCGGATTTTACGCCAAAAAAAATCATCTCTCAATCAGTCAGGGTATCGAACAGATAGCTCAGATGCAAGCCAGCGCTGCTCAATCCACGGTACGGGAAAGAGAAACCCAACTAACGGGAACGGCTTTGGAAAACGTAGCGATGCAGCTAGAGCGCTCTTACGTCTCGCCCCAGTGGGAGCGAGATCTAAAAATTGGCATTGTAGGCGCGGGATTGGCAGGTTTAGCTTGTGGCTACGAACTAAAACAGCAAGGCATCTCTGCCACAATTTACGAAGCGAGCGATCGCGTCGGCGGACGGTGCTATTCGCTCGGTAAAGCATTCCCTGGAGCCGCGAAATTCCCTCATCAAGTCATCGAACGGGGTGGAGAACTGATTGACAGCCAAAACAAAACTATCCTGCGCTGGGCGCGACAATTGCAACTCACGCTGGAAGACGTGACTCAGCAGCCAGGAGAATTCGCTTGCTATTTCAACGGGCAGCATTACACTCAGTCAGCTATTTTAGAGGAATATCAAGCGTTTCTAGCCGAAATAACACGAGATTTACAAGAAATATCCGCCATGCCAACTGTAGATTGCTTTACGTCGGCGGATGCACGGTTTGACAAAATCAATTTATTGGAATATCTAGAAAAACGCCAAGCAGGAGATACAATTAAGGCTGCGATGAATGCAGCCTATATGGCAGAATATGGGCTGGAGTTGGAAGAACAAAGCTGTCTGAATTTTTTGTTGGTGGTACGAGACATTGAAACATCACAAGCTTCTCCCTTTCAAATTTTTAGTGACGAGCGTTATCACATCGTTGAGGGTAACGAGCAAATCGTCCGAGGATTAAGCCAAGAACTCCAAGGACAGATTGAGTTGGGGATGAGACTGGTGAGGGTACGCAAGAATTCAACAAACCGCATAGAAGTCACTTTCGACAACGGCGATCGCACGATTGATGTCGCATACGATGCCGTAGTGTTAGCAATTCCTTTTTCACTACTGCGTCAAGTCGAACTAGACGCAAACCTAGAATTACCAGAGTGGAAGCGGGAAGCAATTAATAAACTCGATCAAGCAACTCACGCCAAAATGATGCTGGGTTTTAACGGTCGTCCTTGGGTAGATCGTGGCAGTAGCGGTGCATCGTACTCTAATTTGTCCCACCATCAAACCACTTGGGAAACAAACCCGACTGGAGCAAGTCGCGATCGCGCCATATTAGTAGATTTTTCCAGTGGTAGAAGGGGAGCGACGCTCGATCCCAATCGCGTGCAAACAGAAGCGCACCTATTTTTGAAAGATTTGGAAAAAGTTTATCCTGGGGCGATCGCCCAAGCAACACGCGATCGTACTGGCGATTTACTCGTACATCTAGAAAACTGGACTGCTAACCCCCTCGCCCAAGGTAGCTACTCCTGTTACAAGCCAGGGCAATTTACCACGATCTGCGGTAACGAAGGCAAGCCAGTTGACAACCTGTTTTTTGCAGGGGAACACACAAATTCTTTCTATGAATGGCAAGGCTACATGGAAGGAGCAGCCCTATCTGGGATTAAAGCCGCTAGCGACATTTTGCAACATCTCAAGCTGACCATTTTGCGATGCTGAAAATCTACATAGCTAAACTTTGCTAGCTAAATTTTGCATAAACCAACAAACACTCTAACAGGCGGTGATACTACCGTTTTCGGGAAGAACAATTTTTTGTAAAGAAAGAGATTAGCCCTATGGAAAAGCGATTCGATTTTTACGGTCGGCATTTGCTGCTGAATTTTTCTGGTTGTGAAGCTGACATGGACGATCTAGAACAGATCGAACGCGATATGGTCAGAGCAGTTAGTGCAGTAGGAGCTACCATTGTGGCGCATCTCAAGCACAAATTTGAACCTTGCGGTGTTTCGGTTGTGTTAATGCTTTCCGAGTCTCACGCCAGCATTCACACATATCCAGAATACCGAGCTTGTTTCTTAGACATATTTACCTGTGGCGATTTAGATGTCGTACCCTTTGGTGAGGTATTAGAAACACTCTGGCGACCGAAATGGGTTTCCAAGCAATTGCACGAAAGATTCGATCCGGCGATCGTTCAAGCCTCGCAGTTGCCATTAATGTTAAGAAAGTAAGGTGGAAATGGTAGTGGCGCACGGCTGTGCGCCACTACCAAAACATACATCAGGAATCCATCAAACATGAGCCTAGAATTTAGTAGCTGGCTGAGCGATCAGACAACCTCAGATGAAATTCGCCTGTTGCGGCGAGTTGGAGGTATGGAAGCTAAATCGACTCAATTTCAAACGATGGAATTTGCCAAAACAGCAGCTTACGGTGACGTACTGGTGTTGGATGATACGATTCAATCGGCTGAGGTCGATGAGTATCTATATCATGAGGCGTTGGTACAGCCAGCAATGGTGATTCATCCCGATCCGCAACGGGTATTAATTATTGGTGGCGGGGAAGGTGCAACACCGCGAGAAGTTTTGAAGCATCCCAACGTCAAATCTTTGGTGATGGTGGATTTAGATCGAGAATTGGTGGAATTCTGCCAGCAAAAACTTCCTTCTTGGCATCAAGGTGCTTTTAGCGATTCGCGATTGGAATTGTTACATACTGATGGTCGCGCATATTTGGCACAGCAAGAGGCTAAGTTTGATGTAATTATCCTGGATATTACTGATGCTTTAGAAGAGGGACCCGCGATCGCGCTTTATACCAAACAGTTTTATTTTCTTTGTCAGCAGCGACTCTCAGAGTCGGGGGTAATGGTAGTCCAAGGTTTTTCTCTTTCGCCTTTGAAATGGATGGAACACGCTACAATCCGGCGGACTATTCATAGTGTCTTTCCCGTTGTCCGCAGTTATTCTATATTTATTCCTTCTTTTGCTTGTACGTGGGGATTTATTATTGCAACTAATAATATTGACCCTGCTAATTTGAGTAATAGTGAGATCGAGCAGAGGATAGGCGATCGCAATTTAGCAGATAAACTGAAAGCATACGATGCTGTGAGTCATACAGGTATGTTTGGCTTACCAAAAGATTTACGGCTTAAATTAGCACAGCCAGGAAATATTCTTGAGGATGGTAAACCTCTAGTTTTTGAGTAGAAATAAATCGTTAGCTAACACTTTATGTTAGTCAGAATTCGATCGGAATCGTAGATAAAAATATGCATAAATGCAGGAGTACTTGTAACGATCGCTACTCCGTTTTCCCAGGACTAACTGAGATATTTTTTATACTCAATTGGCAATCTGTGCAGAGATTTGCAGTAATTATTTTGTCAAACTAAAATTTAAGCAATTGTTTGTGCAAAGAAGGGTAAAATTAAGCTTTTCTCTATGGCACTTAGTGCGATCGTCGATGCATAATAACTATTTAAACTCCAACAGCAGCTACCCAGCACCAATTCTCAATTATTTTTTTGCTTCAGGCTTTTTGATTTTCGATTCAAACGAGGATTTATTTTAAAAAATCTCAAGTTTGACTGCATAATCAAACATTTCCTTTACAAATTGCAATTATTAGTAGTGCGATCGGCTATAGATGAAAGAGCATTAATTGAACCGAGCTTGACGACTTGATTTCTAATCGAATTTAATGAGGAGGCATACGGTAGCTACTGAAGTTAAAATCTACAAGTCAAAAACAAAAATTAAAAACTATGTACTTTTTGATAATTTTTTTCAGTTGATGTTAGAGGCTAGGGTTGTGCTGCAATTGACTAGGAAGAGAAATGAGTACTAGAAAAATATCGCTATTGCAGTCAGTAGCACCAATTTAGCTGTTCAGTCTCGGTCATCTCATCAGCGGCAAACTCAAAACCACTGCCAACTAGTCATGCAGAATCGAGGTGAGATCGTTAAATTGCTTGCCAAGTCCCAGTCAACCATTGCTGCTTATGCCATCTTATGACGCTGCGTAAAAAGACATTAATTATTACTGGCATGACGCTATTCAGTCTATTTGTAGCGCTGTATAGCACTTCCAAAACAATTTTATTAGATGGGTTTACCCAAGTGGAAGAACAGGATGCCGATCGAAATGTCCGTCGCATCGTGCAAGCATACAATGATGAGCTGAACAAATTAAACATCATGAATGGCGATGAGGCAGAGTGGGATGGTACTTATACCGATATTGAGACTGGCAATCTAGAGTATTTTCAAAACGCATTTAACTATGCTTCACTAGTGAGATCGAATCTCGATCTCGTTATGTATATCCGCCGCCGCGATCGGCGGATAATTTATAACGGCTTCATCACGCCCTATACAAAACAGGCTTTACCAGTACCGAAAAGCCTACAAAAATACTTCCAACAACCAGAATTTCTACTACAACCAGATAATGACGAGCGACAGCAAATGGGGCTGTTGCAGCTACCTGAAGGACTGATGTTGATTGCCGTGCGGCAAATTTTAACCAGTGAAGGCAAAGGTCCCAATCGCGGCATTCTCGTCATGGGACGCTATCTGGATGTTAGACAGCTAGCAGCAAAGACGCACTTCGATATTGCCTTAGAGCGATTAGACCAACCGCCCCTACCCTTAGACTTTCAAAGAGCAGAACACACTTTAATTAAAGACCAGCAAGTCTTCGTGCGATCGCTAAATGAAAGTACGATTGCTGGCTACGCGATGCTGCGAAATATGGAAGGGAATCCAGCCGCAATCTTGCGCGTAAATTTACCAAGGCAGATCTACCAACGCGGACAACTCAGCGTTCGTTATCTCGTGTGGTTGTTGTTGTTGGTTGGTTTGGTCTTTAGCGTCACAACTTTACTACTATTAGAAAAATTAGTCCTGTCGCGCATAGCGCGTTTAAGCAGCGATGTCAGCCGAATCGGTGCTAGTAGCGACCTGCGTTCCCGCGTTGAAATACCTGGTAACGACGAATTAGCCTGTCTAGCCAGTACGATTAATTGGATGCTAACTCAGCTGAACCAATCTCAAGCGGCACTACTTAAAAGTGAAGAACGCTATCGCGTATTTCTCGCCCAAAGCTCCGAAGGTATTTGGCGTTGTGAATTAGAGCGACCAGTAGCAATTCAAGCTGCTCTAGAGATACAAGTCAATGACTTTTACCAGCACGGCTATCTCGCAGAATGCAACGAAGTCTTGGCAGGTATGTTCGGTTACGCCAGTGTAGGTGAGATGTTAGGAGCGAGGATCGGTGAATTTTTACCCAAGTCCATTCCCTCTAACATAGAGTTTTTTCGCGCCTTCATCAGCTCTGGCTATCGCCTGGTAGATGCTGAATTGTGCGAGTTCGATCGCCACGGTAATCTCCGCTACTTTCTCAACAATCTCATCGGTATTGTCGAAAATGGCTACCTAGTGCGAGTTTGGGGCGTACAACACGACATCACCGCCCGCAAGCAAGCAGAAGAAGCCCTCGTCAGGGCAAAAATCGCTGAAGCTGCCAACTTGGAACTAACGCGAGAAATTAACGAGCGCAAGCGGATCGAACTTGCTCTCTCGCGTGAAAAAGAACTAGCACAAGTGACGTTACACTCAATTGGCGATGCCGTCATTACCACAGATGCAGAGGGTTACGTTCAATCGCTCAATCCCGTAGCAGAAAAACTCACCCGTTGGGATGGCGAACAAGCTAGAGGACTACCCCTCGATTGTGTCTTCAAGATCGTCAATGAAATTACGCGGGAGACATTAGACAATCCCGTAGAGCGAGTCTTAGATGAAAGTCGGATTGTCAAATCCTCATACAACACCTTGTTAATCGGACGGGATGGGACGGAATTTGCGATCGATCACTCAGCTGCACCGATTTATGCTAGCGATCGCCAACTGATCGGTAGCATTTTAGTGTTTCGCGACATCACTCAAGCCAACACGATGGCGAGACAACTGGCATGGCAAGCCAGCCACGACCCCTTAACCGAACTCTACAACCGACGAGAATTTGAGAAACGCTTGGCTACTGCCGTCCACAGCGCCCAAAATGGCAGCATCCAGCACGTTCTCTGCTACCTCGATCTCGATCAATTCAAAATTATTAACGATACTTGCGGACATGCAGCTGGAGATATGCTGCTGCGTCATATTAGCAGTTTGCTACCGACTCAATTACGTAAAACTGATACTCTAGCCCGCTTAGGCGGGGATGAATTTGGCATCCTGCTCTACTCGTGTCCTTTAGAACAAGCGACTCAGATTGCTAACGTGCTGCGGCAGCAAATCAACGACTATCGCTTCGTTTGGCAAGACAAAACCTTTACCGTTGGTGTCAGCATTGGTCTAGTAGAAATTAACATTACTACTCCTAGTGTTGCTAGCGTCTTAAGTGCTGCCGATGCTGCTTGCTATGTTGCCAAAAACAAAGGGCGTAACCGCGTCCACGTCTACCAACTCGACGACACCGAACTTGCCATTCAACAAGGAGAAATGCAATGGGTGACGCGCCTACCTCAAGCATTGGAAGACAACCGCTTTCGCTTATTCTATCAGCCCATTGCCGCGATCGCTCCGACTAGCGCTGGTTTGCCACATCACTGTGAAGTGTTGCTGCGGCTGGAGGATGAGACGGGAAAATTAGTCTCGCCGATGGCATTTATTCCTGCTGCCGAACGCTACCATCTGATGCACCGGATCGATCGCTGGGTGATTCAAACTTTGTTTCGTCACTTAATGCTGTCCTCAACTGCTCGTCTACCACATGTCTATGCAGTCAATTTATCTGGCGCAACGCTAAATGACGAACAGTTTATTTCTTTTGTTCAAGAGCAATTTGCTCTCACGGAGATTTGTCCCCAGTTAATTTGTTTTGAAGTCACGGAGACTGTAGCCATTACGAATTTAGCGAAAGCCGCAGCTGTAATGCGCCAACTCAAAGCGCTAGGCTGTAGTTTTGCCCTAGACGACTTTGGTAGCGGCATGTCTAGCTTTGCCTATCTGAAAAATTTACCTGTAGATTATTTAAAGATCGATGGGGTATTTGTACGGGAAATTGTCTCTGACCCGATCGCTGCTGAAATGGTAGCAGCGATCGCTAAAATTGCTAGCGTTATGGGTATTCAGACCATCGCTGAATTTGTTGAAGATGAGTTTATTTTAGACAAGCTGCGCCAATTAGGAGTTGATTACGCTCAAGGTTATGGCATTTCTCAACCGAAAGCGCTTACGCTCAATCGCCCTGTGACACGGCTGCATAGTCAGTTGGGGTATTGCAGTTAAATAGCATTGAAGGCTCAAAATCGGATAAGGGCTGAACCGGATGTTGCGCCAACCACCGCTGAAAAGAGCGCCCACCTTGCTCGATATATGATTCAAGGACGTTCAAACAACTGTGACGATAGAAACCGCACAAAGGCTCCCAGCCTTTAGGATGGCGCGGAAGCAGAGCGATCGCTTCTTCTGGTATCCCTACAAGTTCGTTCGCCCAATCTTGCAACACTTCCAACTGCAAGCAAGGTAGATCGCACGCCAGTAACAATACCCATTCTGTTTCTACATGAATTAGTCCTTGGGCAAAGCCTATTAAAGGGCTATTGGTTGTTAGTTGTTGGTTGTAGGCGCTAGCACTATACTGCGTGAAGGTTGATGGTTGTTGATTGTTGGTAAACTGGTCACTGGTCACTGATAACTGGTCACTGATAACTGCTCCCTGCTCCCTAATAAACTCACACCCAATAGGAAGTAAATGCTGATAGCGCTCTTGCCAAGGAGTTACGACGTAGACGCGATCGCATAATGCAAGTGCTACTTCGCATACTTTTTGCAACAACGGTACGCCATCAACTGGAAGTAGAGCTTTATCCCGTCCCATCCGCGAACTCTTACCTCCCGCTAGGACGATGCTAGAAAGGGAAATCGGGAGTCGGGAGTCGGAAGTCGGGAGTCGGCAATTTACCTTTTGACTTTTGACTTTTAACTTTTGACTTTCACTCATATTGCTAAATAGCGCCGTAAAAAACTCTCTAGGTTTTCCATTTTTAGATGATAGATTTCCTCTAACTGAGCAATTTCTTCGCGAGTGCAGAAAAATTCGTTATCTAGTAAAGTGCGGAAAGTGCCTAAAGCTTTTTGCAAGGAAGGATTAAACAAACCTGTTACAGTTCTAAATCCGTCTACCGCAAGTAAGGGAGGATTAATAATAATTGGCTCGATATTGAAAATCTTACCGAGAATGTGCGGTACATCTTGCCGTTGTAATATTTCCGCTCCTCCAACGGAGAAAGTTCGATTACGCGCCTCTGGAAGCATGAATGAGTTAACAATTATTTGTGCTAAATCGTCAGTACTAACAATAGAAGTGCGGTTTTTGCCATCACCAACTAGTAAATAAATTCCTGTTTGCCGAAATCTTTCTGCCAATGGTAGGAGGTTAGAAGCAAGTCCGGCTGGTCGCAAAATTGTATAATTAATTCCGCTTGCTTGCAAATACTTTTCTACAGCACGCTTTGCTTTGAATACTGGTGCATCTTCATAACCGCGATCTGCTCCTAAGACAGAGATAAAAACAAAGTGCTGTACTTTCTGTTCTTTAGCTCGGTCGATCAACTCAATATTGGCATGGTAGTCTAGAGCGAAGGCATTGCCATCGGAACCGTGAGCGCTAACAATGTACTGTACTCCCTGACAAGCTTTTTGAATATCTCGATCGACTTGCAGATCGCCGATAAAGATTTCTGCGCCTCGATGTTCTAACTCACTATAGCGAGATAGCAGACGCACAAAAGCACGCACGGGCATTCCCCGTTCTCGGAGCGATCGCACCACCCTCCTGCCAATTCCTCCTGTTGCTCCCGTAACCAAAAACATGTTGCTAACTCCCTAGAGGATAAAATGTACGCTTGAGGCAAGTCACAAATTCTCTAGTACCTCATTCATGTTAATCACTACAACGGGAATTGGGGGGAAATTTATTCTTTCAGGTAAAAGCTTTCCGTTCGAGCAATTTAAGCAATTTATTTTATAGCTGATGTCAGCAAGTCAAAAGTTTCGTATGGGCGGGTTTATTTTTAAAGAACCCAGAACTGAGGTGAGATTTATTGTTTAAACGTGCGATCGCAGAGCCAATGAGTTTAATTGGATTAACTCAAGCATTTTATTCAGCGACCGCAATAAATAGCAAAAAACGGGCGATCGCAACTCACCCGTTATCAGTTGTCAGTTGTCAGTTATCAGTGAAGAGTGACTGGTGACTAGACCAAAACTAAGAATCTAGCCACCAGCCACTAACCACTCATGACTTACTTTATTGGCTATTCACCGATAATTTCTGGTTGAGTCAACTCGTCAGACATCTCAATGATGGCGCGGATGACTGGTTTCATCATCGGATCGTCTACATTATCAAAATCTTCATAACGGCGACGCTTAGCACGGTTGGCGACTTGGACGGTAATTCGATAGCGGTTCGATGCTGCGTCGATCAGCTCCTCCGCACGGTGCATAATTTGAGATTGGGTTGTCTCGAACTTAGAACGCTTCAGCATGGCAATTGGTCGTTGAAGATAACTCCCATTGTAAGTCACTTAACCAAAGCAACCGCTCACATATTCTTTGGTAAGGTCTTGCTTGAGGCTGTTGAAAATATCTTCTGTGGCATCGTATTCAACTAGGTAGCCAAACAGACATCCCGCCGGAGTGCCTCTTCTTAACTTCTGCCGTCTGCCTAACTTTTTACACTAGCTCACCTTCAGCTTGCTATGGCAATAACTTAATCTGTAACTGGGGACCGGATTTAGCCAGTCGAATCACCGTACCATTTATGACTGAAATCGATTCTGTAATTGGTTGACCATCTATATAAGTGCCATTTGCACCTAAATTCACTAACTGCCATTGTCCCCTTGTCGCATGTAATTCGGCATGGTAGCGAGAAACAACAGCACTGTATAGAATTACCTGATTGTCTGTTGCCCGTCCGACGCGGACAACAGATTCAGTTTCAAACGTCCAATTTTGGACGGGAGTACCATTTTGAGGATGTAGCAGAGTAATTGTAATCACTTGAGCCAGGTCGAGAATAAGCTACAAGTAGCTATGAAAGTTGGAACAGAAAAGTTACTAAGTCTCCCTTACCTAAAGCAATGCGATCGCCCATCCGCAAACGGTGACGATTACCTGGTAAAAGGGGCATATTGTTGATGTAAGTTCCGTTGGAACTGCCCACATCTTCTATGTAGTAAGCATCTCCTTCAATGCGAATGTCGGCATGAATGCGCGAGACGATTTCGGAATTAGGAAACCCAGCCACATCAACATCTGGAGGAATGCGATCGTTAGGCTTACCAATATGCACCACAGAAAGAGTTGGTGGTAGCTCGATGAGAGTATTGGTCTGGACGTGAAAGAGCTTGGCAATCTGCTGCTGCAATTGGGTTTTGGAACTCGAAACCACGGGCATTGCTGGCATGGGAGTGGGTTGGGATACTGCTGCTGGTGGTGGTGGTGGTGTTGGCGGTGTGAATGGTGCTGGTGGGGGAGGAGGGTTAATATTGCTACTCTTACGAGATTCTGCGATTGGTTCTGGCTCTGGAGTCGGCGCTGGTGGTATTATCGGTTCTGGCTCTGGAGTCAGTGATAGGTCGCGATGAATGATTTCCACTATAGGTGCAGGTGATTCTAGCTCTATAGCTGGCTCTATTCTGGGTTCCTCGACTCTGGGTTCCTCGACTCTGGGTTCCTCGACTCTGGGTTCCTCGACTCTGGGTTCTGGAACAGCCAAGTTTGGTTGAGTCGGTGGTAGGTCACCAAGATCTAGCGGCGTTCCTTCGGCGACAGTTGCTAAGTCAGCACTGAGATCGTAGCCACATTGTCCGCAGAACCTTGCATCAGTTTGTACGGGTGCGCCACAGTTAGGACAACTAGTAGTAGCTGGTAGAGGTGTGTAGCAAGCTTCGCAGGCTTGCGCCCCTTCTGGGTTGAGGTGATTGCAATTAGGGCAAACGATCATGAAGTCAATCCCTGTGAACAGTTTTTGATTTTAAGCGCTACTCTTCGGGTAATTGCAAGCCTTGTCCGGCTGCTCGATCCAACAACCACCAAAGTTCTCCTTGGGGTTGAACGAACCGTGCAGGATAGGTATAATCGTCCGCTACGGATGCAAATACCTGTGCTAATGCCGCTTGCTTGTTCGCACCAGAGACTAAAAATATGGTGCAACGAGCTTGGTTGATAGTAGGGAGAGTAAATGTGATCCGAGGCTGTCCATCTTTGTTCCCAACTGTAACTATGCGATCGCATATTTGTAAAGCCGCAGTATGAGGAAACAAGGACGCTGTATGTCCGTCATCTCCCATCCCCAATAAATTTACATCCAAAGCGGGAAATTCACCCGATTTTAGTTGAAAAAACTCTTTAAGATGGGTTTCGTATTGAAGGGCAGCGTCAGTAGGATCGGCTGCATTGGTGGGCATGGGGTGGATATTCTCGGCAGGAATCTCGACTTTATCTAACCAAGCTTGTCGTGCCATCCGCTGATTGCTATCTGGGCTATCGGGAGGAACGTATCGTTCGTCACCCCAAAAAACGTGAACTTTCTCCCAAGGTAATGCTTGGGCAGCGATCGCTTCATAGAGAGGTTTAGGCGTGCTACCACCCGATAAGGCGATGGTACACAGTCCCCGTGCTTGAATGGCGTTGTGCATTTGGGCGAGGGTGAGTTCGAGCGATCGCTGGACTAGCGCCGCTAGATCTGGTAGAACTTCAACTTTTTTGTGCATTGTTATAGCAGTGTTATAGCAGTGCAATTTATACTCTCAGTTAAAATGTACCGAAGCTGTTACATTTTACAAGGGGCTAGGGGCTAGGGGCTAGGGGCTGGAGAAAGAGAGCTGAGGGAGCAATCGGGAGCTGGGGAAGTTGGGGGAGCTGAGGGAGAAAAGAGAGAACAACTGTCAACCGTCAACCAACTACCAACTACCAACTATCAATTACCACTGATAACTGATAAGTGTAAAGTTTTGTTTTGTGAACGCTACTAGAATTATCCGAGAAAGTTTAATTATTTTCACCCGCTACCCTGAACCAGGGAAGACAAAAACAAGACTGATCCCAGCTTTAGGTGCAGAAAAAGCAGCTTTATTGCATCGCCAGATGACCGAGCATACCCTGATGCAGGTGAAGCGACTGCAAGCACAACGTTCTGTCAGGGTAGAAGTTTGTTTTGCTGGTGGAAACTCAAATTTGATGATGCAGTGGCTGGGAAATGACTTTATTTATACAGTCCAAGGAGAGGGAGATCTCGGGACTCGCATGGCGCGATCGCTTGCCACTACATTTCATGATGGTGCTGACTGTGCTGCGATCGTCGGCACTGATTGCCCTGGTTTGCATGCAGAGCTACTAGCAGAAGCTTTTGACCAGTTACACTGGGCAGCTGACGACGATCTCGTTCTTGGACCGGCTGTCGATGGCGGTTACTATCTACTCGGTCTACGCCGCTTTATTCCAGAGTTATTTGTCGGGGTGAATTGGGGATCTCCTGAAGTCTTACCCCAAACAGTTGCGATCGCCAAACGGTTAAATTTATCTGTTGCTTACTTACCCCAACTACCAGATGTCGATCGCCCTGAAGATCTGTATATTTGGGAGCAGAGATCGCCGTGAAGCAGGACAAGGGAGACAAGGGGAGCCAGCCGCGTGCGGAGGTGTCCTCCGTTAAGCGGACTGGCGTGGACAAGGAAGAAAAGATTTCGATTATTATTCCGGCGGTAAATGAAGCACGAGTCATTGAAAAAACTTTAGCTAGCACGCAAACAGGGACAAATGTAGAAGTTATTGTTGTGGATGGTGGTAGCCAAGATGATACTGTGGCGATCGCCTCTGGTTGGGGAGCAAAAGTGTTGTCTATTCCTAAAGGACGCGCCAAACAAATGAATTTTGGTGCAGCCACAGCAACAGGGGAAATTTTACTTTTTCTCCATGCCGATACTCGTCTACCGCTTGGATTTGATGCAATGGTACGGGCTACAATGGTTAAACCTAACGCGATCGCGGGAGCTTTTCGCTTACAAATTGATTCGCCTTTAAGTAGCTTGCGATTAATTGAATGGGGAGTCAATTGGCGATCGCGACTTCTGCAAATGCCTTACGGCGACCAAGCCATTTTTTTAAGATCGTCTGTATTTCATCAGTTGGGCAACTTTCCCGATTTACCAATGATGGAAGATTTTGAACTGATGTGCCAATTGAGACGCAGAGGGCGCATCGTTATACTGCCTACATCCGTGCTTACCTCCCCACGCCGTTGGCTCGAACAAGGCGTTTGCCAAACTACAATCAAAAATCAAATCGCAGTTATTTCTTATCTATTAGGCGTTTCACCTAAAAAAATTGCCGCTTGGTATCGTGGAAAAGTTAGTGGTTGACAGTTGACAGTTGACCGTCAACTGTCAATAATTACACAGTTGTCACCGCGTATTTAGCTAACTGAAGCAACCGCTGTCGCAGGGTTTCCAAACCCAGTCGCTTCTCGGCAGCAATAAATACTGCTTGGGGAAACTCAGATTGCGCCAGTGCGAGAGTGTCGCTATCAGCTCGATCGATTTTGTTGAGTGCCAACAGAATTGGACCCGGGGTAACGGGCATTTCTGATAAGATGCCCATCACAGCACGAATTTGACTTTGCCAAGCCGGATGGGATAAATCTACTACGTGCAGTAAAGCATCGGCTTCCGTCACTTCTTCTAATGTTGCCCGAAAAGCATCCATCAGCGATGCAGGTAGTTCGTGAATGAACCCTACTGTATCTGTCAGGACGATTTCTTGCGGTTTGCCTGTATCTGTATCTGTAATGACTAGACGGCGCGTCGTCGGGTCGAGGGTAGCAAATAGCTGGTCGGCAGTATAGACTTCAGCATTTGTTAAAGCATTTAACAATGTCGATTTCCCAGCATTGGTATAGCCAACTAAGGCGATTGAGGGGACTTCTTGGTGTTGGCGCTGTTGACGCAGTCGCGATCGATGAGCTTGGAGCTGGTTGACTTCTTGTTGCAGTCGTGATATGCGACGACTAATTGCCCGTCGTTCAGTTTCTAATTTTGTTTCCCCAGGACCGCGAGTTCCAATTCCACCACCCAATCGAGACATGGCTTGACCTCTACCCGTCAGACGGGGCAGCATGTATTCTAATTGGGCTAGCTCAACTTGTAATTTACCCGCTCGTGACTGGGCGCGTTGGGCAAAGATATCTAAGATCACTTCCGTGCGATCGACGACTCCGATCCCAATTTGGATTTCCAAGTTACGCACTTGGGCGGGAGAAAGATCGCGATCGAAGACAATCAAGTTTGCTCCCAAAGTTTGAGCTGTGAGCGCAATTTCTTGCACTTTTCCCGTGCCCACCACTGTTTGAGGATGAATATGAGGGCGTTTTTGTTGTACCACCTGCAACACCTCTCCGCCAGCCGTTTCTACCAAGCGTCCCAATTCTGCCAAACGGTCTTGAAATTCTCGCGCCGCTACGTTATCCGTTACTACTCCAACTAGTAAAACGCGATCGCGGTCTGTATCGACTTGTTGACCGATAAATTCTCGTCCGAACTCCGCTTCTAATCCTTCTACCAAGTCAAGAAAGTCTTGTTTGGTGAGGCTGTCTAGGCTCAGAGGTGGGGATACACTCCATGCGGTTTGGGGAGTCGGGAGTTGGGAGTCGGGAGTTGGGAGTGGAGATTCTATACTGGTGCTGGGTACGAGATGGGACAGGTATGCTTCTTTCACGTATCCCGTGACTCCGCCACCCCGCTTTTCAAAGCCAGTGCTGGTAATGTTGAGCGTTACCAATGCATCTAGCCTTTGTAGTGCCATTGATGTCAGTGCAGCTTCATTTGGCGGCTCTGGTTTGAGCTGTGTAGCAATGCAGCGAATACCGCTGAGTCGTTCTGCACCGTATCGGGGCAATTCTAAAGGTGGGATTTGAGTTTGTCTGGGTGTCCCTACTCCGACTCGGATCGCTTGTCCGCGACGGTTAATATAAACACAGACTGGCTGGTTAATGTCGCTACTAATTGCCGCTAACCTTTGGGCAAATTCAGACGTAGTGAGGCGATCGCCTGGTAAGCGTTGATGGTACAGTCTAGCAAGTTGCTTTAATTGGCTAGACTTTAGACCCTGTAAGTTTCCGTAGATAGTCTCGATAGGCTTTTTTATCCTCTGAATGCTTCATTACCTATTCTACAAAAAAGGGAGCAGTGACCAGTTACCAGTTACCAGTTACCAGTAATTTCTCCTCTGCTCCCTCTGCTCCTGGAGCTTCCTCTGCTCTCTCGCACCACGCACCACTCATTCCCGACTTACGACTTACGACTTACCCTTTCCTAATACGTCGCCATTGTCTCACAGATGTTTGCAACTGCGATGTCAGCCAACGGTCATATTGAGAATATATAGGTAATCGGGGTACGAGTTGCCATCCTGCGGGTTCCAGAATTTTGATTAATTGTGGTGCAGAAAGATGAGGATAATCGGGGTTAACTTCATCTTTAGGACTAATTCCGCCTAAATCTCTAGCACCAGCTTCTATACAGGCTAACAGCCATTGCGGATCTAGTACTAAATTAGGGGGAATTTGAATTGTAATATCTAAAGGTAAAATTTTCCTAGCTTTGCTAATAACTGCTGGCATTTGATGCGGGTTAAAAGCTGGTGCATCGAAGCTTTGCTGACTACCAGGACTGTGAGGCTGCAATATGACTTCTTGTATATGTCCCCAGCGTCGCTGTAGTGTGGCGATCGCCTCTAATGTATCCCACCAATCTGTTTCGGTTTCTCCTATTCCTAGTAATAACCCAGTCGTAAACGGAATCTGTAATTTTCCCGCCCATTCTAATTGTTGCAATCTCAATTGGGGAATTTTACTCGGTGCATGTCGATGTACTGTTTGTAATAACTCTGGTGTCAATTGTTCCAACATCAACCCCATTGAAACATTGACGGTTTTAAGGCGTTCCATTTCCGCAAAACTGAGAGGTCCAGCATTGGTATGGGGTAAAAAACCCAGTTCTAAAGCAAGTTGGCACAATTGGTAAATTCTTTCAAACCAAGCATTTCGATGGGGCGATCGCGGATGGACTTCACCGCTTAAAATCAAGATCTCGCATACGCCTTGCTTTTGCAGTCCCTTCAGAATCTTTGCTGCTGATTCTAATGTCATCCAAGGACTTTGACCGGGATCGGTACGAAAGTTGCAGTAACTACAGCGATTAAAGCATTCGTAAGTCGGAACTAAGGTATAAGCAGGGCTATAAGTGATAATACCAGTCATAATCAGTTATCAGTTGTCAGTTGTCAGTTGTCAGTGTAGAGACGTTACATGTAGCGTCTCTACAAAGTTGTCAGTTATCAGTTATCAGTTAGCCAACAACTAACAACCAACCACCAATTTGTTGTTTAACATTTCTTAATTAAATTGTTTATACTCATTTTTACATTTAGATACAATCATTCCGTAGAACTTGATATAAAGAAGAGTTAAAAATTCTTCCGTCGATTAAATAAAAATTTACAAAAATTGTAGTTATTACTGTAATTTGCCGTTCTCGCTCTTTCGTTGCCGAAAAAACAAAAATTAAACTAAAAAACCCTTTACAAAAATCAATTCCTAACGTTAATCTTCAATACAGGTGGTAAACATACTGCCTAGAATTTAATTATCAGTTCATTAACAGTTCAAACCAGCAATTATAGAACCATGACAACCACATTACAGCGCGAGCGCAGCTCCAGCCCGTGGGATCGGTTCTGCAACTGGGTCACTAGCACTGAAAACCGCCTTTACGTAGGTTGGTTCGGTGTATTGATGATTCCTACGTTGCTATCCGCTACCATCTGTTTCATCATCGCTTTCGTGGCTGCTCCTCCGGTAGACATCGATGGTATCCGCGAACCCGTTGCAGGTTCATTGATCTATGGCAACAACATCATCTCCGGTGCTGTTGTGCCTTCTTCTAACGCGATCGGTTTGCACTTCTACCCGATTTGGGAAGCTGCTTCTTTAGATGAGTGGCTCTACAACGGTGGTCCTTACCAATTGGTAGTCTTCCACTTCCTCATCGGCATTTTTGCTTACATGGGTCGTCAGTGGGAGTTGTCCTACCGCTTGGGTATGCGTCCTTGGATCTGCGTAGCTTACAGCGCTCCTTTGGCTGCTGCTACCTCCGTGTTCCTAATTTACCCAATCGGACAAGGCTCCTTCTCTGATGGTATGCCTTTAGGGATCTCTGGAACCTTCAACTTTATGTTGGTGTTCCAAGCCGAACACAACATCCTGATGCACCCCTTCCACCAGTTAGGTGTAGCCGCGGTATTTGGTGGTTCTCTATTCTGTGCAATGCACGGTTCTCTCGTTACCTCTTCTCTGGTACGCGAAACTACCGAAACCGAATCTCAAAACTACGGTTACAAATTCGGTCAAGAAGGAGAAACCTACAACATCGTTGCCGCACACGGCTACTTCGGTCGTCTGATCTTCCAATACGCTTCCTTCAATAACAGCCGTTCCTTGCACTTCTTCTTAGGTGCTTGGCCCGTCGTCGGTATCTGGTTCACCGCATTAGGGATCAGCACCATGGCGTTCAACCTCAACGGCTTCAACTTCAACCAATCTGTTCTTGATTCCCAAGGTCGCGTAGTCAACACCTGGGCTGACGTACTCAACCGCGCTAACCTGGGTATGGAAGTTATGCACGAGCGGAACGCTCACAACTTCCCACTCGATTTGGCTAGTGGTGAAGCTACTCCAGTTGCTTTAACCGCTCCTGTTATCAACGGTTAATTCAATAGCTAATAGCCGAGATGCGATCGCTCGTGTCTCTCCATAAATGTAAAGAGCGCCTTTCAGAGTTGAGGGGTGCTTTTTATTTGTAGATCGGGGAGTAGGGAGCAGGGAACAGGTGATTTCTATTTCCTCAAGCTCCAGTTGCGCGGTTGTTTTAGTGATTCTACTTTGCCTTGGGCAATCAGCCAACTAGCGGTTCGAGTTCTAAAGCGTGCCACAAATATATCTTCTCCGGGCTTAGCATAGACTCCTTGAAATTCATCTCCTTTCACTCTGGCAGGTTTGCTAGCACAGTAAGTCATCTCTCCGTCAATACTTACGACAACAGCATTGTCTATCTCATAGTCATCAGGGAGTACAAAAATAGCATAGACTTGATGCCGACCTTTCCAGGGTCTGACGACAACTTTTTCGGGATGTATGCGATCGCTCTTGGTATCAGATCTCGTCAAGGCTTCGCGCGGACATCGCGATACCTCGTCAGGCTTTCTTGGTAAAATCGAGCCGTTCAATAGGGCTATTGCAGCTGCGATAAAAGTTAATGCTGCTAGAGAAAGAATAATTCGCTTCACTGTCGCTAAATCTGGCGCTGAGATGTAATGCCTCGTTCTTTTAAGTTACCGTTACCAGACGGCGATAAATTGTGGCTAACGCATCGGTATTGCCAACATTCCCAGGAAATAAAACTACAGGTAGATTAGGAAATTGTGGATGATCGACTGGTGTGCGTACCATTGAGCAACCAGCTAAAATTTGCCCCAATAATCGGGCAGAAGTCAGGGCGAGTCCGTCACTTAAAACATCGTTGGAAGTGATTCCACCCTTGCTAATTAAAAACCCAATATCTGACGGTAAACCCTTGACGATATCCATCAACAGAGCTGAAACATCTGCGCCAAATTGCAGGCGAGTTTGCATGTCTGGAAAGACTAATTCTTTACGGCTAGTATAAACAACTGGAGTTTTTCCAGAGTTGTGAACGGAATTAATCTTTTCTAAAGTGCGATCGCGTAATTGGTGTTTTTGGGGTGTTGAATCTTCTAACAAATGAGCTACATCGACTTCAATACCGACAATATCCGGTTCTTGCAGCAACCTTTCTAACTGTTGAGTTGTCTTCTTGACATGAGAACCAACGATGACTGCACCTGGCTTTCCACCCCGTACATATCGAGACATCGCTTCAGCAGGAACCGGTTGAGTTGGTAGAGCTGCTAAAGCCGTCAATAAGCTAGCTGCACTGCGAAACAAAAAGCGCTTTCCCTGGCTGGCGGCGTTGAGGACGTTGGTAGCAAAGCGATTGAGATCGTCTTGCGTCTCTGCATCAACGACAACGCATCGATTTCCCTGGAGCTGCATTAACCTTTCTAAAGTGGAGAAATTATTCGTAATATCTGTACCACTGCGAATCTCTGAGAGTAAAAACCTTTCTACTGAAAGTGCGGGAATGCGTCCTTTGGTTTTCTCTTCCACATAGTCGGGTAAATAACTGTATGTATAACCAAAGACAGAATCGCGAGCAAATTCGGTTTCATGAACTGGAGTGGGAACGCCATCCACAATTAAGTAATGCACGCTATCGCGGGTGACTCGTCCGCCTTCAAAGAAAGCTGGAACTAGAAAATGCGCGTCAAAAGGTCCCAGTTCTTCAGCGATCGCATCGGTTTCAATCGGGTAATGTCCCCGTAATGTAGAATCAGAACGACTGACGATGAGAAAATCTGCAATTTCCTCCGCTGCCAAAGCTAGTTTTAAATTGTGGCAGACTTCCTTAGTCACAGTTGCAGCTTTATCAGGAGGTAGCGATCGCGTATTTGTCAGCACGAAGAAAATTGGTGCGTCATCTTGCAACCCCAGCCGCAAAGTATCGACATCCCACCGCGTTAGCAACAAGCAACTGTGGACGGTTTGAGAGCCTGTAGGATCGTCATCGAGGACAATAATTTTCGGTTTGGTTGCCATGTTTGACATTGAGCGCTGCCCTTGTTATTGTCTCATTTTTTGAGGGAGCAGGGAGCAGGGAGCAGGGAGTAGTGAGTAGTGAGTAGTTAACTGTCAACTGATAACTGACAACTATCAATTACTCATTACCACCAAACCTAAATTCCGATTGAATCTGCCACTTTTTGCCGTCGTGTCGCAGTAGCGTTAAACAGCTAGCCGTAAACTCAAAGTAGAGTTGTCGCGGCTGAAATTCTTGCCATGCTAAGCGAAAGTTTTGTCTGGTTAAGTCTTTAAACCCCACCGTCATGTGGGGTGCAAAGGGACGAGTTTTGGATACGCGATCGACAATTCCTAATTTTGCTGCTAATTGTGCCATCAAATCGGCTTGTAAGGTCAGTAATTCAGCCGATCGCACCACGTCTATATATATTACGCGCGGAGGGAACGCTGCAAAACCATTGAGCGTAATTGGAATTGAGGCGCGATCGCTGCCATAGTCCCGCAAGCACTCTTCTAAAGAAGGTACGTCAGTATTTAACCACCTAAATGGCGGTTGCAAAGTTATGTGGGGTGGAGATTTCAGCGCGGCGCGGCTGTGATACTGCGTGGCAAAATATTGTTTAATCTGAGTGGCATAGTCTTGAATATCTAGTGGTGGCAGCAGGGCAACAAAGAATAAACTAGTTTCGGTATTCAAGGTCGTTTAAAATGCACTTTAAAGTTATGTAAAGTAAAAATTTTGGCGATCGCAGTTGAAAATACTAAATGTTACATATTCATATTTAAGTTTAGAAGTTTAGAGGATGAGCGTGAATGCCTTGGTTTGTCAAGATTGAAAAAGGCATAGTTGACAAAACTATTTTTGACCAACACGTAGCCGCCCATAAAGCTTACGTTCGCGATTTAATCGACCGAGGACACCAAGCCAAAACTGGTTATTGGGGGTGTTTGGGTGGCGGAATGATGCTGTTTCAGGCAAACTCCATGACTGAGGCTGAAGCAATTGTGGCACAAGACCCACTCGTAAAATCTGGTTGCGTCAAATACGAACTATATGAATGGCGAATTGTCATTGAATGATGAAGGGTCATCGGTCATCGGTCATCGGTCACTGCTCCCTGCTCCCTACTCCCTACTCCCTATTAACTGATAACTGACAACTGAAAAAAACTGCTATGATGAAAAAGACTCGGATCTACGCGATCTCAACGCCCAAACCTTGTCAGAACCGGAAGGTAGCAGCAATACGGGATGCTTGTGATAGGCGTGGTCTCCGAGTCGCCTAGTTTATGGGAGCAATTGCAGCCATGCCTGGTTTAGGGGATATCGTGCAAAAAGCGTTTTATCTCGGCGTTGGATTAGCTTCTTATGCCAGCGAGAGGGCGACAGGTAAGCTAGCAGAACTGCGATCGCAAGCTCAAAAACTGGCAGATGAGCTAGTAGCGAAGGGTGAGATGACCGCTGATGAAGCAAAGCGGTATGTGGATGACTTGATGAGGCAAGCTCAACAGCCACCAACTGAAGTAGATGGTAGCAAAGCTTCTAGCGAACCGCGTCGGATTGAAATTCTGTCCGATGATGAAGAAAAACCCACAACCTCAACGACTCAAACTACTAGCGAAGGTAATGTAGACCAGTTACGGGAGCAAGTACAAAAACTGCAAGACGAACTCAAGCGGCTGCAACGGGAGTAGTCAAATTGGAATATATTACCCGTGAGTTTGTCAGTCATTGATTGATTAATATTTGTTTCGATTCGACTGCGATCGCCTTGAATAACCGTTCAAAATAGAATTTTTAGATCTATAAGTAAATAGATTGCGAAATAGATTGGACAGTAAGTGCTATCCAATTTTATTCAAACATCAAGATTGAGACTGCAACTAGAGTGGATCGCCCCCATAAGACTATGGAAAAGTGGCAAAAAGATTTCTTGGAATTAATCGAAACGGCAGTGGACGAAGTAGAACGGTTGTTTCTGGAAGTGACGACAACTGTGGAAACTCTGTTTGAGCTATCTGGAGAATTTTCCGAGCATCTACACAATACGATCGTTACCGAGGTCGAGCAATATCTAGCCGATTTAAATGATGATGTGGATCTCGATTCATATTGGCATCTGGATGACTTGATGGACGATTCGGAAATCTCTTTTCCTTATTCAGTCGAACCTACTCCACAACAACATCCCGCTTGTATGGGTTGCCAGCATTACCACGGGCAAGTTTATGGTGGCAATCTCATGGTCTGTGCCATGCATCCCTACGGTTGGGACGATAGCAATTGCCCGGATTGGGAAGCAGAAGAGTTTGAGTTTTAAGTGTAATATTATATTACAAAGAACCCAAAATTTGAATCAATCTTGAACCCTTCCCCCGATCTCACATCACAGTCAGCAGAAGAAATGTCAGTAGAGGAAATCAAGTACGGCGAACGCCAGATTACTGAAGGTAAGCTAATTACATTTCCCAACCCGCGCATTGGACGACGGTACGAGATTCACATCACTCTACCGGAATTTACCTGTAAGTGTCCTTTTTCTGGCTATCCTGATTTTGCCACGATTCACATTACATACGTCCCTGACGAGCGGGTAGTGGAGCTAAAAGCCATTAAACTTTATATTAATAGCTATCGCGATCGCTACATTTCTCACGAAGAGAGCGTCAATCAGATTCTCGATGACTTTGTGGCAGCTTGCGATCCTTTAGAAGCGCATATTAAAGGTGATTTTGCCCCCCGTGGTAACGTACACACAGTTATTGAGGTACACCACCGCCAAACTCCAGAAGCATTTTGAGTGTAGCAAAGCTTTCTAATACGCTTCTTACTAAAAATCTTTCCGCAGAATCGAGAAAATAAAGTTAAATAATGTTACTTTTGATGCAGTTCTGTAACTGATTCATTCAGCTTGCCATGCGTGGATTTCGGTATTTTCTGGGAATAGCGATCGCCTTATTTGTCTTTGTCACCTTGCCTTTACCTGCTCAAGCTGCTAGTTCCGCAGCCATCCGAGCCTACGATGACGTGCAAGTTCAGACTAAAGATTATTCCGGTCAAAATTTAGTAAGAGCAGAGTTTAATAATACTAAGCTTGCAGAGGCTAATTTTAGTAGCGCTGATTTGCGAGGGGCGGTTTTTAATAGTGCGATTTTGCGCAAAGCTAACTTGCACGGCGTTGACTTCAGCTATGGTATTGCCTATCTCAGCGATTTATCAGCAGCAGACCTGAGCGATGCGATTTTGACATCAGCCATGATGTTGCGATCGAATTTTAAGGGAGCAAAAGTGACGGGTGCAGATTTCAGCGAAGCCGTGCTAGATCGAGAACAAGTCGTGCAGTTGTGCGAGTACGCTAGTGGAGTTAATCCCGTCACTGGAGTTGACACCCGCGAGTCTCTAGAGTGTTCCTAATCTAGCCTGTAAAGACATAAATCTGTAGAGACGCGCTATTTTGCGTCTCTATATCTACAACCATAGCCTGCTAGTCGTCTCCATCGTCATCATTGCTTTGAGGCGGATTTGCAGGCGTAGTAGGTTTTGCGGGCGATTGTGGAGTAACTATTTGTATCGGTGGAGAAATAGCATCAGGAATTTTCGGCATTTGTGGAACAACTATTTTTACTGGTGAAGAGACGACATCAGGAATCTTTGGCACTTGCGGAGTAACTACTCGTACTTGAGAAGGCGCAGAATTAGCAGCTGGGTTAGGCGCTTGCGGTTGAGAAGATTGGGCTGGCGCTGTAGCTGGACGCGCTTGCGGTTTCGATGTTTGAACTGGCGCTGTAGCTGGGCGCGCTTGCGGTGCTGCCGATCGAGTTGGTGCTAAGGGAGATTGAGGTGATGCTGTTGGTGCTGAAGGGACGACAGATTGAGGCGGACGCGCCGTGTAGTTTTGTAAGGCTAAGAAGGCAGCTACAGCAGAAGCACTGGTAGCGATCGCGGCGAGGACTCGCGAGATCGCATCCATTTTTTTATATTTCAGTTCTATCTGCTTGATTCTCTTCTGTTCTTCATCACTCATGAGTATTCATTAGAATTCATCATTAAACTAAAGTTTAATTTACATAACCACAATCTATCAAATAGCAGATGTTTTGTGAGCTGGAGTGTTTAGTTGGTCTAGAATCTCTAGCATTTCTCGTTCAAAAGCCACCTGCGCTCGATTGGTTCTGCCGCCAACGTAAAAGTGACCGTCCTTTTCTAAAGCCCAGATTTGTGAGTGGGAAACATAACTCATCACAACTCCCAGCATCAGCAAGCCAAAACCTGCATAGACAATGGGGATTCCAGGGTCAGCTTTAATCTGCAAGCCCGTACTGCCAACCACATCGACAATTCTCAGCGTCACACCGTTGACAGTGGTAGCCATTCCCGCCCGCAGAGTATCAACTAACTGACCTTTGGCATCATAAATCAATAGCGTTCCCTGTAAATCTTTTGCTAGCAGAGAAACTCCCTCACTCAAGTCTGTTTTCGTGGGAATCCAAGTTCCCCACAAACGACCGTTACCGTTGGTATTTAAAGCTGCCATTGGTAACTGCAAGGTTGGACTATTATTAAATCGAATTCGAATTGCCGCAATCCCCCAATCAGTTTGATAAAAAGTTACGCCTCGGTAGCGAAAAGGTTCGTTGACAAATATAGTCTTGCGTTTGACTTCTTGTCCCTGGCGATCGAGTGCAGATATATCGGAATAAAATTGGTCGATACTACCAGTAGGAGTGTAATCGATCCAAAAGCGGTTGACTTTTAAAGATAAATCTTTGGGAATTTGAGGTGCTGCTAGTGGACCAGCATCAATGATGTTACGTATTTGAAAGCTTTCACCACTAGGAACCATTTCTTGAGCGACAAAACCTGTCATGGCTCCCCAAATTGCCCCAGCTAAAATGATGACAATACCAATGTGAACGATAATTGGACCGATTCGTCCGGCAATACCTTTACGGGCATATAAGTTATCTTGTTCGCCCTGAAAGACACGGTAGCGCTTTTGTTGCAACAGT
>NZ_JBOFLP010000011.1:0-5695 GCF_051657925.1 Chroococcidiopsis sp. | reverse complement strand
CTTGCCGTTGGTGGCGTAATTCCGTCATATCGGTTTCAAACGGTCGGTGCAATGCAAAACTTTTTTACCTACTCTGCCCAGAAGCAGTAGTTAATCAAAAGTCAAAAGTCGTAGGGGCGAGTTTTGACCGAAAAATTACGGGTTTTGGCTGTCAATCTATTGGCTAAACTCGCCCGTACAAAAGTCACATTAGTAGGGTGGGCATTGCCCACATGACTATCAAAATGAAATTCTAGCTAGTCATGTGTCACTCACCAGAACTTTGTAAATCCGTATTTTTTCAGATATGTATATTTTTTGAGTCATATTTTTAACTTTAAATTATTTAGCAGAAAATCTATTTGGCTGCAATTTCTTCATGAGATCGGAGAAAAATCATAACTTTCGATCGCCGAGAATTGAACCTTCAATCCCTAATTTTAGTCATGGGATACAACTTACGACTTACGACTTACGACTTATAAAAACTCTTTCCTCAGACGCACTCGCCAGTGTGGTTGCTGGGTTTACACTAGTCTTGGTGGATGTGACACAAGTAATTTTAGGCTGTAGTCATGGCGATCGCAGATTTTACAAAAAACTAAATCAAATCTCAGCTGTTATGGATTTTTTGTGACCAGGAGATTTCGTCACTGAGAGAGCCAAGTTTTTTCAGGAAGAGCGATCGCTAATTGTGAAAAACTGAGAGAGGAGAATTTGCATGTTTTTTCATAAAAAAGAACCAATTCACGTTGTAAACATTAAAGAACCAAATCCTCGCTTTGCTCAACTTTTGCTAGAACAATTTGGTGGTGCGACCGGTGAACTGTCGGCGGCTCTACAATACTGGGTACAGTCTTTTCATGTAGAAAACGCAGGTATTCGCGATATGCTGCAAGATATTGCGATCGAAGAGTTCGGTCACTTGGAAATGGTGGGCAAAATGATTGAAGCTCACACTAAAAATGTAGACCAAACCGATGCATATAAAAGTACTTTGTTTGCCGTGCGTGGGATGGGACCTCACTTTTTAGATAGCCAGGGGAATGCTTGGACAGCTAGTTATCTTAATGAAGGTGGCGATGTCGTGCGCGACTTGCGGGCTAACATTGCTGCGGAAGCTGGAGCAAGACAAACCTACGAAGAATTAATTAAGCTGTCAACTGATGAGGGTACAAAGAATGCTTTAGTGCATTTGCTAACACGGGAAATTTCCCATACGCAGATGTTCATGAAAGCTTTGGATTCTATGGGCAAGCTGACCGAACCTTTCTTTGGTAATATTCAGCCTGACGAAACAGTTGATATTTACTACAATCTGTCTACCAACGGTACGCAGGACGAACGCGGTCCTTGGAACTCGGAACCAACATTCCGCTATATTGCCGACCCAGTGAACGAAGTGACTAAAGGTTAGAATCCAGGTTGGAGACAACGTAGGTTCGTAACTTCTAGTTTGGTAATTCAATCAATGCAAGATAAGTTAGTGGATGTTAAATCTACTAACTTATTTTTATAGCAAGACTTCACGAGCGATCGGACTTTTCGTTATAACTGCCATTAGTCATCGGTCATCGATCGTTTGTTCCACGACAAGCAGGCTAAAAATGTTTTCTGATTATAGGTCTTCAGACTCAAGCAGAAATGCTATATTTGTAGAATTGTAAAGATGCAAAAAGCAGGTATGGTTCGTTAGAAGGCGATCGCGGCAGAAATAGGCAAAAATCAAAATCTATTGCGGTCGGTTCGTAGCTGAAATAATAGCAGCAATTGATACAGAAAATCTCATCTTAAAGTCATTTGCTAGATAAATCACACGATGAAATCGATCTACAGTTAAAGTCCCAATTATCGATGCGTTCCGCCTATCTACTGGTATCTCACGGCAGTCGAGATCCACGCCCGCAAGTGGCGATGGAACGCTTAGCGTGGCTTTTGCAAGGGAGCAGGGAGCAGGGAGCAGGGAGCAGGGAGACAAGGGAGAGCGGGGAGAAAATTCTTCGAGTGTCCTCCCACACTTCCCACACTTCCCACACCACGCACCACGACGCAGCTAATATCGGCGCGGCTCCAATGCGCGGGAAACCCGCGCTTCCGCCCGCTTGCGAAGACGCTTCGCCACCCCCTGCTTCACCACGCACCACATATTCCCGACTCCCGACTTCCGACTCCCTATCCCCTCTAATAGGTACTGCTTGTTTAGAGCTAAGTCAGAAGCCACTACACCAGCAGATTGCAGAGTTTAGCGATCGCGCCTTATCTTGCGGATATCAGCAAGTGCAGATCGTGCCTCTGTTTCTCTTGCCGGGAGTCCATGTCATGGAAGATATTCCAGCAGAAGTGGAGCAGGCGCGACAAGCCTTGAAAGTCAAGGTAAAGCTGGAATTACGCCCTCATTTAGGTTTCCATGCTGGCTTAGCAAGGCTGTTGAAACAGCAGCTAGACCGGACGCAGGCAGAGAAAACAATCTTGCTTGCACATGGAAGTCGGCGCGCCGGTTCTGAGCATCCTGTAGAAGCGATCGCCCAACAAATAAGTGCTGTAACGGCATATTGGTCAGTTGCTCCCAGTTTAGACGAACGAGTGCAAGAGTTGGCGCTCGCAGGATGGCGACGAATTGCGATCGTGCCGTATTTCTTGTTTGCTGGAGGTATTACCGATGCGATCGCGGACGTTGTAGGACAATTGCAACAACAATTTCCCGCGATCGAGTTTTGTCTGATGCAGCCACTAGGGGCAACTCAGGAATTAGCCGATCTCGTTTGGGATCTGATCGAGACGTAAATTTATTGACATACAAACTGCCAAAACGCCAAGGAAGAGAATGAACGAGTTTGTGGGTAAAGTCTACTTAGTGGGTGCGGGTCCAGGCGACCCTGGTTTATTTACACTCAAAGGTAAGGCATTGTTGGAATGTGCCGATGTGGTGGTTTACGATGCCCTCGTAAGTCCGGCAATTCTAGGCATGATTAACCCCTTGGCAGAAAAAATCAATGCAGGAAAGCGGCGGGGAAAGCATTCGTTGGTGCAGGAAGATACGACCCAGTTATTGATCGAAAAGGCACGAGATAATGCAGTGGTGGTGCGATTAAAAGGGGGCGATCCATTTATCTTCGGGCGTGGCGGCGAAGAGATGGAAGATTTGGTAGCGGCTGGGGTGTCAGTGGAAGTCGTGCCTGGGATCACGTCCGGTATTGCAGCTCCAGCTTATGCAGGTATCCCATTAACCCATCGAGATTATAGTTCTTCAGTCACGTTTGTTACGGGACACGAAGCAGCAGGAAAGTATCGCCCCAAAGTCAATTGGGCAGCTGTAGCCCAAGGTTCGGAGACGATCGCAATTTATATGGGAGTCCACAATTTACCCTACATAGTCGAGCAGCTATGCGAGGCAGGGTTAAGTGCGGATACACCAGTAGCTCTAGTACGTTGGGGAACTCGACCGGAACAAGAGGAATTGATCGGCACATTAGAGACAATTGTGGCGCAAGTAGAAACTACCGGTTTTAGCGCCCCTGCGATCGCCGTTATCGGTAAAGTCGTCAACTTGCATAGTCTATTAGCAGGCTGTAGCCCTGTTTTGGTGACAAGCTAAGGACTACTTCTCTCGCACCACGCTCTTACTCTGCTCCCTGCTCCCTGCTCACTGCTCCCTAAAAGTAGAATAATCTTGCCATGCTTGTATGAGATTGCCTTGCATGAGTGCAGCAATTCCATGTAAGGCGTGTAATTCTGGGATGTTGGAGTTGAGTGCTAAAGCTGGTTTGAGGGCAGTTTGGGCGGCGGCTCCATTCCAGTTATATAAGTGGACAAAGGCAAGGTAGGCATAGGCATAGGGATTTTGCGAGTCTAGCTGCGTCACTCGTTCCAGCGCCGCGATCGCACCTTGTACTTTTTGCTGTAATATTTGAGCTAACGTCAGAGCGTAAGCCCAGTCGAGATTTTGCGGTTCCTGTTTCAGCCTGTATTCCATTGCCAGTTGCGCCTGTATCAAATAATCTTGGATCGGGTCGTATTGATTAATCCGTCCAACTTCCGCAAAGACACGATCTAATGCCTTAATTCCTTGAGGTAAGGTTGCTGCTAAAAGTCGTTCTTGCGTAACTAAATCTAATTCCGGTGCAGGTGTGGCTGTAGCCGTAGGGTCAATTTTTAAGGTAACTGGTGGTACGGTGATGGGATAAGTTTCACCTGTATTGCGGTTGAGATATGTCGCCTCCAAAGTGTAAATCCCCGCAGATAGATTGGATGGAGGCATCATTGCTGAGCGTTCTGTTACTGAGTCGGGAGTCGGAAGTCGTAGGGGCGGGTTTAGCGAAAGATTGTCAGTTAAGGCAATAGATTCTCGTTTAAAACCCGCCCGTACGGGAGTCGGGAAATTGCGAATTAAATTGCCCATCCCGATCGCGCGATCGTGTATCCAGCGATCGCTTTGTTTGTCGCTATCCCGATTTTTCCAAGTTAGTAGTACAATACCAGGTTGCAACTGTTCCCACGTTCCAGACCACTCATAAGTCACTGGAATCGGCTTTCCGGGCGGTGCTACTGACGGTACTGTGACTCTTGATAGTTTTATGTGAGTTGTTGGTTGTTGGTAATTGGTAATTGGTAGTTGCTCCCTCTGCTCCTCTGCTCCTCTGCTCCTCTGCTCTGCTTCCCGACTCCCGACTTCTACCTGCGGTATACGACGATGATACAGTTTCAAGCTGCTACTGTCGGGTAAAGCCCAAGTTTTTTGTAAATTGAAATCGGGGGACTGTTCCACGTATTGCACCATAGCACTTTGAGCATCTGGAACCGAACCTTGTTCGCCTGTTTTCGTAACAAACCAATCGAGCGATCGCCCGTCTTGGACAATTTGCTGTTGGCGCGTTCCTACTTGCCGTCCGTAAACCTGAAAATTTTGTAATGCTCCAAAATAATTGAAGTTGTGTTGATTGACTTCTAACGTTGAAGGCAGCACGCCTAGATTGGATTTCAGATGGGGTGCTGTTCGGATGATGTCTTCAATGACTTGAGCGTGGGGATATTCTGACCCCATGTAAGCATAATGTTTGGCATTAGGGCTAAGAATTGAAGCAATACGATTACCTAATACTCCCCCTATAGGAAATAAATTTACCCCCATGATTAATACTGCCAAACCTATCGTACTCCAACGAATTTGCTGTCCCCAGCGCCCGCGCCAGCACGTCATACCATAGGCAAGAAACAGCACGACTCCAGGTAAATAAGGCACGACATAGCGACTGTCTTTATTAATGTTGAGCGAACAGAGCAGATATGCACCGATGAGGAAGATTGCAAGCCATATGAGGGAGTCGAGAGTCGTAGGGGCAGGTTTAGCAATAGATTCACGGCTTCCGTCAATAAATCGTGGCTCAAAACCCGTCCGTACAGGGGAGTCGAGAAGAGTGCGCTTGTTTTGACTTTTGAATGCCAGTTGCTTTAAGTCGGCAGAGCCGCCCAACGCACTGGCTCCTTTTAACTTTTGACTTTTATAAAGCAACAGCCCCACAATTGGGACGAGCAGTAACACCCAAGAAATATGTTCTGGTAACAGTTTCCAGTAATAAATCCAAGCATCGAGGGTATTGAGGGCGGGATCGCCTTCAGCTATGGCAGAATCTACCGTGGCTCGTTTTCCTCCAGTTAGAATCAGCAACCAATTTGTCCGATACCAAGGCATAAACACGATCGCAGATAGAAGTAGAGC
>NZ_JBOFLP010000010.1:0-28967 GCF_051657925.1 Chroococcidiopsis sp. | reverse complement strand
ACACAACTAGATGAGTTGATGAATATCTAGGATTCTCAACTCACTTATTTGAGTCTTGGGCGAATTGAGATTGAATAAGTGAATGTTGGAAGAAAGGCGATCGCAGATATAGGACTCATATTTAATTTTTGAAATCTACCTAGGATGCGTTACACCAAAGGCTAACGCATCACTCTCAGTTTTTGGTGCGTTACGCAAGTGCGTAACACACCCTACCCATACTGAGATTTCTTCAATCATCAAACTGGATTCCTATAGATCGAGATAAAAAAATTAAACAAAAGTCGATGCCTAAGTAAATAAATGCTAATCCCTAAGTCGCGATCGGCGGACTACAGTAGAGTCAATAAGACTGCTTAACTTAGCAACCACTGACTGTCAATTAAAACAATTCATGCGGATTTTTACTTATTTACGCCGTCATCGGCTATTTGTTATTCCATTCACTCTTTGTCTGAGTGGAGTGCTGTTATTGGCTAATGGGGTAACGTTGAGTTTTCCGGCTATTGCTGACTCTCAGCGTCCTGCTGCTACAGTCACGCGATCGCCTCTATCCGTCACGGAAGATGTCCGTAAAACAATACTGGAAAACGGTCTAACGATTTTAACTAAAGAAGTCCATACTGCACCAGTCGTTAGCGTCCAGGTATGGTACAAAGTCGGATCGCGCAATGAAGCTCCAGGGGTAAACGGTATTGCCCACCAATTGGAGCATATGCTGTTTAAAGGTACAACGACCCGTCCAATTCAATTTGGTCGCCTGTTTAGTGCTTTAGGCAGCGAGTCCAATGCTTTTACTAGCTTCGACCAAACAGCATATTTTGGCACGGTAGAACGAAATAAATTGAAGGCGCTGCTGGAACTTGAAGCAGACCGGATGCAGAATGCATTAATTAATGACGAGCAACTAGCAAGTGAAAAGCGAGTTGTCATTTCTGAGCTACAGGGTTATGAGAACAGTCCTACTTATCGCCTCGATCGCGCCGTGAGGCGTGCCGCGTTTCCTAACTCTCCTTATGGTTTGCCTGTAGGTGGTACGAAAGCTGACGTGGAAAAGTTTACTGCGGAAAAAGTCAGAGATTATTACAACAGGTTTTACAGCCCCGACAACGCCACGCTGATTGTGGTAGGAGATTTTGATACCGCACCAACGCTAAAAGCAGTGGAAGAGGTTTTTGGCAAAGTACCGGATCGGGTGAAGGGAACGGGAGTCGGGAATCGGGAGTCGGGAGTCGGGACTAAAAGACAAGGGGAACAAGGGGGACAAGGGGGAGTAACAAATTCCTCACCTGCCTCAGCTCGTCTTAACAGTAAGCCGATCGTTCTCAAAGAGCCAGGGGCGGCGGCGACGTTGCAAGTCGTGTATCCCTTGCCGGATGCGAATCACCCTGATGTTCCTGCACTGGATGCGATGGACTACATCTTGACAGAAGGGCGGAGTTCTCGGCTGTATCAAACTTTGGTGGAATCGGGTTTAGCGAGTGCCGCAGGCGGTGGCACGGCGAATATGATGGTGGGGGGTTGGTACGAACTCTCAGCTACGGCTGCTCCAGGGCAACAGCTAGATAAAATTGACACAGTGCAAGAACAGGCGATCGCGAATTTGCAGACTAAAGGAGTCACGCCGGAAGAACTCAACCGCGCCAAAGCCCAACTCAAAGCAACGATAATTTTGAGCAATCGCGATATCAGTTCCCAGGCAACGCAGTTAGGTTATAGCCAAACTACGGCTGGCGATTATCGCTACATCGATCGCTACCTAGCCGCCTTAGACAAGGTAACGGTAGACGATGTGAAGCGAGTAGCAAATACTTACTTAGCTACCGAGCAACGCACTGTAGGGAAGTTTGAACCCACCCAAATCGCCGCCAGTCAACCTGCTGGTGCTGGTGAAGCGGGGACTGGTCAAACTGCGGAAAGCTTTAACTTGGGTTCACCTGTCAATCCGGCAGAGGTAGCTAAATTCCTACCACCTGTAGATGTTGCGGCTACACCGAAAGCGCAGCGGCTACCGGAAGAATTTACTCTAGACAATGGCTTACAGGTGTTGCTCTTGCCAGACTCTAGCACGCCAACCGTGACCTTGAGCGGTTATATCAAGGCAGGGACGGAATTCGATCCAAATCAGTCCGGTGGTTTGGCAAGCATGTCCGCAGACAACCTGATGAATGGGACGAAGAGTCAGGATGCTTTGCAACTTGCCAAGACGCTAGAAGATAGAGGGGCGAGTCTGGGTTTTTCTGCGAATCGCGAAGGCGTAGAAATTGCTGGTTATAGCTTAAAAACAGATCTACCTGTAGTGATTCAAACAATGGCAGATGTGGTGCAAAATGCCACATTCCCCGATCGCGAATTAGAACTATCGCGCCAACGCGCCCTGACTCAACTCAAATTAGACTTGGATAATCCCGCACGGGTAGCGCAGCGGAAGTTTCAACAGACGATTTATCCAGCGAACCATCCTTTCCATACTTTCCCCACCAAGGAAAGCTTGCAGAGTATTAACCGTCAGGCGGTGGTGGAGTTTTATCAAACTCATTACCGTCCCGACCAAACGATTTTGACTCTATTAGGAGATTTCGATCCAAAAGCAGTGCGATCGCTGTTGACGCAACAATTAGCCCAGTGGCAAGGGACGGGGAAACCACCAACGATCGCCTATCCAGCCGTATCTCTACCAGCGAAAATCGAGCAGTTTAACCCGATTATGCCAGGGAAAACGCAATCGGTCACGATTTTGGGATATCGGGGGATCGATCGCAAAGACCCGCGTTACTATACCTCATTGGTATTGAATCAAATTTTGGGTGGCGATACGCTTTCTAGTCGCTTAGGCACGGAAATTCGCGATCGCCAAGGGTTGACATACGGCATCTATAGTGCATTTCAAGCTGGCAGACACGCCGGACCATTTGCAATTAGAATGCAGACCGACCCAGCCGATGCTCAAAAAGCGATCGCCAGCACCCGCAAACTGTTACAACAAATTCAAACTCAAGGCGTAAAGGCAGAGGAAGTACAGACGGCTAAACGTTCGCTCACCAGTAGTTATACTGTTTCCCTTGCTAGTCCTGACGCTCTTGCTAGTACGATCTTAATGAATGCTGTTTTCGGGTTGGGTGAAGCGGAATTACGCGACTTCCCACAAAAAATTCAAGCTGTCACTTTAGATAAAGTCAATCTGACAGCCGAAGAATTGCTGCAACCAGATAAGCTAGCGATCGTTACAGCTGGTCCTGGTAGTGCTACAGCACAAGGGAAGTGAGGAGTGAGG
The DNA here is from genome assembly GCF_051657925.1 of Chroococcidiopsis sp. Classification (NCBI taxonomy): domain Bacteria; kingdom Bacillati; phylum Cyanobacteriota; class Cyanophyceae; order Chroococcidiopsidales; family Chroococcidiopsidaceae; genus Chroococcidiopsis; species Chroococcidiopsis sp. The sequence continues at coordinate 25,693 of NZ_JBOFLP010000010.1, read as the reverse complement.
GGTGAGGAGCGAGGAGTGAGGGGAAGAAGAGAGCTGGGGAAACTGGGGGAGCGATCGGGAGCAATTCTGGTTCCACTAGCCACTAGCCACTAACCACTGCCGACTCCCGCCCTTAACGAGTTAGATGTTTACCATCACAGGTAGATTTTATGATGCGCTATTTAAAAAAATTCTTTTTTGTGGCGGGGCTGATCCTCTGTACTGTAGTTGCTATGCCAAATTTAGCTCATGCGGCGACGAGTACAGCCCCATCTGTAGATTTGTTGCGTCAGCCAGCAACAGAAATCTCCGTCAGCCTGGGAACTTCTAGTAACGAGCTGAAGTTTGTGCCAGATTCTTTAGAATTATCTGCCTTTAAACGTTACAAACTCGTACTGACCAATCCCAGTCCGCAGAAACACTATTTCACGGCAAAAGATTTTGCTGATGGCATTTGGACGCAAAAAGTAGAAGCTGGCAATGTAGAGATTAAAGGGGCGATCCATGAATTAGAACTCAAACCAGGAGCAAAGGCAGAATGGGTATTTGTACCTTTGAAATCGGGTAAGTACGCTTTGCGCTGTCCGATTCCCGGGCATACAGAAGCAGGAATGAAGGGGAATATCGCGATCGCGGCATAAGTAAAACCACAATCGGCTCAAAGTGAAGGACTGTAAATTAAAATAGAGAAGGTGTTTGAATCGTTAGCCTGGATAACAAATTTATAGACAAGCGCGATCGCGTCAGAGCCAACTCGATTTTTCCACAGTCACCCCATCTGTTCCCATAAAACTCCATGAATATTCTCAGTAATCTTCTCCCTCAACAACCTGCTCAATCTCAGCGCCAAAAAAAGCAACGGCGGGGTATTGAAATTAAATCTCCCCGTGAAATCGAAATCATGCGGCAGTCAGCTAAGATTGTGGCAACGGTATTAAAAGAGATTTCTGAGATGGTGCAGCCTGGGATGACGACTGCCGATCTCGATGCCTATGCTGAAAAGCGCATCCGCGAAATGGATGCAACTCCTAGCTTTAAGGGTTATCACGGTTTTCCCGCTTCAATTTGTGCCAGCGTTAACAATGAAGTCGTACACGGAATTCCCAATCCAAAAAAAGTTTTGAAGACAGGAGATGTTTTAAAAGTTGATACAGGAGCTTTCCATCAAGGTTTTCACGGCGATTCTTGCATTACGATCGCCATTGGTGAAGTTAGTCCGACAGCAACTAAACTGATCCGCATTGCTGAAGAATCTCTGTATAAAGGAATCGAGCAAGTTAAGGCTGGAAATTATCTGATGGATATTGCAGGGGCGATCCAAGACCACGTAGAGGCAAACGGTTTTACAATCGTCGAAGACTTTACCGGTCATGGTGTTGGTCGTAACTTACACGAAGAACCCTCGGTTTTCAACTTCCGTACCCGGGAGATGCCTAACGTTAAGCTTCGTGCTGGAATGACGCTAGCAATTGAGCCAATTTTGAATGCCGGATCGAGATTTACGCGCATTCTTGCCGATCGCTGGACGGCAGTAACAGTAGATAATGCTCTTTCTGCTCAGTTCGAGCATACTGTATTAGTCACAGAAAGCGGTTACGAAATTTTGACCGATCGCTCTTTGGTGTAATTTAATTTTGCTGCGTGAAAGCATCATCGTAGGGGCGCACAGATGTGCGCCCCTACAGTCTACATGACACAATAATTCAAATTGCCCAGATCCAAAATCACTATGACGCGGGACAAGCACCTTATCCGTAATTTTTACAGAATTGGTCTAATACTAATAACGCTTTTATTAATACTTGCCTACCATCCACCAGCCACCGCAGCTACAGCCAAGCACTATACAGAATTAGAATTTCCTCCCCTCAAACAAGTACAAATTCCCAAATACGATCGCTACGAAATGCCGAATGGTATGGTGGTGTATTTGATGCCGGATCGGGATTTACCTTTAGTGGGAGGAACGGCAATAATTCAGACAGGCGATCGCTGGGAACCAGAAGATAAAGTAGGATTGGCAAATTTAACTGGAGTTGTATTGCGAACTGGCGGAACGCAAAAACATTCCGCAGATGAGTTAAATCAGTTATTGGAACAACGAGCAGCAGCGGTAGAAGTTGGAATTAATGATGCTTCTGGTTCTGCTAGTTTTAGCGCCTTGAGCGAAGACTTGGAAATGGTGTTTGGGCTATTTGCAGAAATCTTACAACAACCAATATTTGCTCAAGAAAAGTTAGATTTGGCAAAAACTCAAGTTAGAGGCGGAATCGCTCGTCGTAATGACGATCCGAATGGAATTGTCGGGCGGGAGTTTCAAAAGTTAGTTTATGGCAGTGATAGCCCTTATGCGCGAACGGTAGAATATGCAACTTTAGATAATATTTACCGTCAAGATTTAATTGATTTCTACCGTCAATATTTTCATCCTAATAATCTGATTTTAGGCATTGTCGGAGATTTCGACTCGCAGAAAATGCGATCGCTGATTCAAAAATATTTTGGCAATTGGAAATCTCAACCAAAGCTATCCCAACCCCAAGTTCCAACAGCCTCTCAGTCTAAGTTGGGCGGATTATATTTTGTCGATCGCCCCCAGTTAACTCAAAGTTACGTCCAAGTCGGACATTTAGGCGGACAGCTCGACAGTCCCGATTATCCAGCTTTAGACGTGATGAATCAAGTCTTAAACGGATTTGGCGGACGGTTGTTTAATTCCGTGCGATCGCGTCAGGGTTTGGCTTATTCTGTTTATGGTGTCTGGAGTCCCCGCTTTGATTATCCTGGGTTGTTTGTAGCGGGGGGACAAACTCGTTCGGCTGCGACCGTCCCTTTTCTGCGTGCTATTCGGACTGAAATTGAAAAACTTCAAAGCGAGATAGTTCAACCAGATGAGTTGCAACGCGCTAAAGAATCAGTATTGAATTCGTTTGTCTTTAATTTTGAAAACCCCAGCCAAACTCTGTCTCGCTTAATGCGCTACGAATATTTTGGCTATCCGGCAGATTTCTTGTTTCGCTACCAACGCGGCGTACGAGCCACGACTGCGGCTGATATCCAACGAGTTGCCAAAAAATACCTCCAGCCAGAAAAACTCGTCACCCTAGTTGTAGGAAATGCTAATGCAATTCAACCACCACTGAGTGCGATCGCCTCAGAAGTCATTCCGATTGATATTACTATTCCCGATGCTAAGTCAGGGTGACAAACAAGTCAATAGTCAATAGTCAAAATCTTTTGACACCCTACTCGCTACTCGCTACTCCCTGCTCTCTACTCCCTGACAACTGATAACTGACAACTGATGGCTGTTTGCGTCCAGATAAATCCCGCAGCAGTCCCATAATGGCGGGAACTACTGTGGGGGTGAGGATTGTTGAAAAAGCTAAGCCACCCGTGAGGACGATGCCTAACCCTTGATACAATTCTGCTCCTTGTCCTGGGACGACTGCTAGAGGTAACATCCCTAATACGCTCGTCCCAGCTGACATGAAAATTGCACGGAGGCGATCGCGTGTTGCATGGTAAAGAGACTTATCGTAGTCTTCGCCTTCTGCTTGGAGTTGTAAAGCGCGGTCTACCAAGAGGATCGCATTATTAACCACCACTCCAGTCAAAATGATAAATCCTAGCGCCGTAATCATATCAAAGGGAATAATAAGACCGGGAATTCGGTTGGCGATCGCCAAACTTAACAACCCGCCACTCATCCCCATCGGTACTGTTGCCATAATGACTACTGGGTAGAGAAAGGAGCGATACAGCGCCACCAGCAGCAAGTAAATAAATAGGACAGAAAGGATAAAAGCAGAAGACAACTGAGATAGAGTGTCAGCTAGGCGATCGGCAGAGCCAGACAAATCTAACCGATATCCGGCGGGAAGATTTGCCCTGAGTGGAGCCAAAACTTGTGTTTCTGCCTGATTGACTAATGACCCCAAAGGTGCATCTGCTTCGAGGGAAGTTATTAGGGTAATCGATCGCTCTAGGTTGACATGATTGATCACATCGGGTCCTGTTGTCTCCCTTACCTCGGCAACATCTGCTAGCTGTACTTGCTGCCCGCGATTAGTATACAAGGGTAGTTGACGCAATTGTTCGGGAGTTTCGACAAACAGATTGTGTAACTCTACTGAAACATCCAGTTCTTCCTTACCATCGATAAAATCAGAAGCAATTCGACCACCTAACGCTGCTTCCACCATTGCCCCTACTTCCGCCTCCGATAACCCAACTTCCGCTAAACGTTCGCGGTTGGGGATTACTTGCAGTTCCCCTGCACCAAAGACATAATCAGAACGGACGTTACGCACGCCAGAAAATGCTCGCAGGCGATCGGTTATCTGCGTTTCCAACTGGCTCAACTGCTGCAAATCTGCACCTACGATTTGAATTTCAAACTCTTTACCTGGATCTTGGAAGATCGAGAGGCGCGTGGGGATCATGAAGCGATAGCCAGGAAAGTTGTTGCTCTGCTGCCGCATCCGAGTCACCATATCAGCAAGTCCGTTAGTAGTGGCAAATTCAGGTTTGAGAATTGCCGCAATCCCGCGCCTACCAGGACGTTCGACAAACATGACGCGATCGATTTCCGGTTGCTGCCTCAAGAAATCTCTCGCGGGTTGAGAGAGACGAATGGCTTCGGGAATGCTGGTTCCTGGTAAAGGTTCCGCCACCCAAAATACTAAATTGCGGTTGCCTTCAGGCAAATAATCGGCAGGAGGTAGTAGAAAAATACTTGTAAATAGCAGAATGACGGGAATCGCTAAAAGTAATAATCTACGTCCAACACGATCTGCACCCAGCGACCAAAGTACGGTAGATGCCAAAAATGATTCTAACTTGCTTTGAAAGAGGCGAAAGACGGCGGAAGTGCGAAAAACAGCTCCCTGTATTTTTTGTAAGATGGTTGACGGTTGACGGTTGACGGTTGACGGTTGACGGTTGACAGTAATGTTTCTTCCTTGTCCCCCTTGTCCCCAACTCCCAACGGAAGAATCAGCTAGCACTTGCATTGCTTCGTGCTGGTTGAGAAATAAGCCGGAGAGCATGGGGACGAGGGTGATGGCGGCTAGCATGGAGAAGATAGCAGCAGCGGATATGGCGATCGCCATGTCGATAAATAACTGTGCTACTTCTCCCTGTACCATAATTAATGGCGTAAAAACGGCGATATTTGTCAGGGTAGCCGCAAAAATTCCGCCCCAAACTTCTTGAGTCCCATCAATAGCAGCACGGATCGGGTTTTTGCCCTGTTGCATGTGGGTGAAAATATTTTCAACTACGACGATCGCGTTGTCTACAACCATTCCCGCCGCAAATCCTAGCGCTGCCAAGCTAATAATGTTGAGCGATCGCCCAAATAAGGACATGGCAATAAATACAGTAATCATTGTGGTAGGAATGGTCAGTGCTACCACGGCGACTGTCCGCATTGAGCCTAGGAATAGCAACAATACCAGTACGGCAAGTACCGCACCGCTGACAAGGTTTTCTTGTACCAAAAAGACAGATTGGTTGATGTATTCGCTCTCATCGTAGTTGTAGACGAAATCGATTCCTTCTCCCTGACGATCGAATTGAGCTTCTAATTCCGCTAGAGTTGCCCTGACTCCGCTCGATACTTCCGGTACGTTTGCCCCAACGCGCCGGATAATCCCAATTGCCACGGCAGGAGTATTGTTAAAAACCAAAGCACTCTCTAGCGGTTTGCGCCCCATTTGCACGGTTGCCACATCCCGCATGTAGACTGTACCCGACGGATCGCGCCGCAGCACAAATCCGGCGATTTGTTGTATATCTTGCGAACGACTGAGGGTACGCACGCGGTATTCTCGCCTGCCTAACGTTAGGGGACCGCCGCGAATGTCGCGATTGTTTTCCCGTAACACCCGCACGACATCGCCTATGGTCAGATTGCGATCGAATAAAGCTTTGGGGTCAACCCTCACCTCAACTTCCCGTTCCCTACCCCCAGGAATGAGAAACTGCCCTACGCCTTCGACTCGGCGCAATCTCGGTACGATAACTTCTTCTGCTAAGTCGCGGTAGCGATCGGGATTCCCCTGAAATCCTTGTCTTGGAGTCAGGACAACCCATATCATCGGCGAGTTGTTACCTCCGACCATCTCTACATCAGACTCTTCAACTTCTGGGGGCAGTTCCTTCACCTGCTGTAACTTATTCAATACATCCACCATCCGCTCGTTCACATCGCTGTTCCAAGTAAACTCAAGCGTAATAGCGCTGATACCAGGACGGGAGTTGCTGGTAATTTCCTGTACCCCTAAGACTTCCTCCATCCGTTCCTCAATGGGACGGGTGACGAGATCTTCTACCTCTGTGGGAGCTGCACCAGGATAGGTAGTAGTGATTGTGATTTCAGGGCGATCGCCTCCTGGTTGCAGTTCTAAAGGCAAACTCAGTAGTGAAAAGATGCCAAATACAGCTAGCAGGCAAAACAACACGAAAGTACCGTGCCGCCAGCGGACGGCTGTTTCAATCAAGTTCATAATAATTACGACTTACGACTTATGACTTACGACTTACAGCCGCCCCATCTTTTAATCCATCCCCACCCCGTACGACGATCGCCTGTCCTTGGCTCAGTTGTGGGTTGGCGATCGCCATTTTTTCGCCCATGTCTGCCACGAGTTCGACTTCTAGTTGTCTGGCTTTACCGTCTGCAACCGTAAATACCAGCCAGCGATTTTCCCGCCGAGTCAATGCATCGCGGGGAACGACAAAGCTAGGGGTATCGCTAGGCAATTGTAACTGTGCTTGTACTGCCATTCCTGGCAAGAGGTTAGCAGGGGGATTTGATAGTCTCACCCGCACTCGCTGCCGTCGGGAAGCGGTGTCGGCAGATGGTACGATACCCGTCAAGGTAGCGCGATCGCGCCAGTTAGGTAGCGCCCTAGCAGTCAACTCGACGGGCATACCCGCTCTCACGCTACCGCTGAGTGATTCTGGCACTTCCAGAAATACGTCTAACTGAGTGCCATTGACTTTGGTGGCAATCTCGTCACCGCTTTCTACCAAGTCTCCGCTACTGACTTGCCGTGTCTGGATAACACCGCTCGATACTGCTCTGATGCGCGTGCGTTGCAAGGCTAATTCTGCTTGGCTTAATGCAGACTCAGCGGTGGCTACATTAGCTCGTTGCGCGTCAATTTCTTCGCGAGTGGGACCAGCCGTAGCTTCTGCTAACTCTGCTTGGGCTTGCATTCGTTCCCCTCTAGCAGCATCTGTCCGCGATTCTGCTTCGACTAATTCCCGGCGCGAGAGTGCGCCAGTATTAACTAGACTTCTGGTTCGTTCTGAATTGTCTTGAGCTTCCTGTTCCCGCGCTTGAGCTGCTCGGACTTCGGCTTGCCTTTGGGCGATGATTTCCTGCCGCGTACCGACTTCTAAGCGTGCTAATTCGCTCCGAGCTTGAGCCAGTCTCGCTCTCGCTTCGGCTACGGCTAAGCGCTGATCTGCATCGTCAAGGATGGCTACAACCATACCAGGAGTGATGCGATCGCCTGGTTGGACTAACACTTGTTGCACGACTCCCGATGTTCTGGTGCGGACTGTAGCGCTCTCGCTTGCCTCGACTTGCCCTAACATACTAGTACTACGAGTTGCCGTGCCTGAAGTTAAGGCGATCGTCTCTATGGAACGCGGTGGTTGCGGTTTTGCTGCTGCTGGTGCAGTGGCTTGGCTGACAGGAGTTAATCCCCGCCCCAGTCCAACTCCTCCAGCTCCGACTAGAAGCATGAGTAGCAGCCACCACCGTTTCTGGGAGCGGGGTGAAGGCGGCGGAGTCTGCAATTCTTCTCGGTTTGAAACGGAAACTTGGGAATCAGAGGTTTGCACGCTCGATACTCCTATCTCAAGAGTTAACGTTTAATTGTTGACTGTTGATTCTCGTAACGCTGTTGTTGTCAAGCTGTTTTTGTTAACTATCTGTGCAGCATGGCAAAGGTTGGTCAGTAGCATGAAGTTTGATGGATAAATGTGACATCAATATGACACGATTATTAAATTTTGCTTAAATTCAATTCGCAAGATCGAGTTACGTAATTTCCACGAAGTAATTTATACTACCGTTAGTTGAATTACATAGAGTTTGCTTTCACTACTACCAGTAACGGAACCATCGGTACTGATGTGCTGTCAGTGAGAAAAATTGCTCTAGGTAAGCAAGCTAGCCTTTTGAGATTGATGTGAGGAAAATTTTCGTGCCAAAACTAAAACTTGCTCAAAAAATTGCGCGAGCTGTCGTGCCGATCGCACCTTTAGTTTTTACTCTAGCAGCGACTCCAACTATTGCTGCTACTTTTGCTAGTTCTGAATCTACAGTTACGCTCGATAAGTTTAGTCATAATCCCTTCGAGAGCGAGGTAATTACTGACACTTTTACGAGTGCTTTTGCCACAGATGGTAATGTTAATACTAGTACAGATGCAGTAGCAAACTTTGTTACGGAACCACCATCTGCTTTTAATTCATCATTTAGTAGTGTTGATGGTACTGGCAACAACTACTCTGGTACGGCAGACAGTTTTGCTGGAGTTTTAGGTAATTTTAGCGTTAATAGTGGCGAAACTTTTTCTTTTAATTTCGATGCCGATTTAAGTTTAACAACATTTATAGACAATCCGCAAACTGAAACCGCGATTGCTGACGGTACGGTTTCTTTTGCCCTATATGATACTAGTAATGTAGATAGTTGGACGCTTCTAGACTCATTTACAATTTCAGGAAATGTGACTTCTGGAAACAACGATTTTCTCAATTTTAATTCAAGTGATGGGACTCAATTAAATCTGAGTAATATTAGTTTGACTACAAATTTTGGTGGCGATCGAGAATCTGCATCGGCTTCAACTGAAGGTCTCTTTTCTCGTACTTTCGATCGCGTGACAAACTTAACCTTAGTAGAAGTCAAGGAAAATCGATCTACTGTTGCCGTACCGGAACCCTCAATTGCTGTTGGCACAATTTTAGGTATCTTTGCTTTAGGATATCGAGCCTGGAGTCAGCGAGTAACGGTCAAATAATCAGAAAAGAGACGTTAGTAGGGACACACAGATGTGCGCCCCTACCAATCGCGGCTCTCATTTAATTGAAAATGGTTAGATCTCCTTTTATCCCTAGTCCAGTTAAAGCGGCTAAAATCAGAGATAGATTTTGTTTGTGATGTATTTTTGTGCAGCCTCAGAACGCTTCTAATCAATCTTTTGTGTTTGACTCGATCGATGCCGCTCTCGCCGACCTTAAAGCTGGACGCTCTATTGTTGTAGTGGATGACGAAAATCGCGAGAATGAGGGCGACCTCATTTGTGCCGCTCAGTTTGCGACCCCAGACACGATCAATTTCATGGCAGTGGAGGCGCGGGGATTAATCTGTTTGGCAATGACGGGCGATCGCTTGGACGAACTCGATCTACCGTTGATGGTAACCAATAACACCGACAGCAACCAAACTGCTTTTACGGTAAGTATCGATGCTGCGACACATTTAGGCGTGACAACGGGTATTTCTGCCGAAGATCGCGCCCGCACGATTCAAGTTGCGATCAACCCCGCCACTAAACCCTCAGATCTGCGCCGTCCCGGTCATATTTTTCCCATCCGCGCCAGGACTGGTGGGGTACTCAAACGTGCCGGACATACAGAAGCAGCGATCGATTTAGCTCAATTAGCAGGGCTGTATCCGGCGGGGGTGATCTGTGAAATCCAAAACCCCGATGGTTCAATGGCACGGTTGAATCAGTTGATGGAATATGCCAAACATCACCAACTGAAAATTATTAGTATTGCCGATCTGATTAGCTATCGCTTGCAAAACGAGCGATTTGTGACTCGCGAGACCATTGCTCAATTACCGACTTCCTTCGGGGAATTTCAGATCTATGCTTATCGCAACAGCGTAGATAACTCCGAACACGTAGCAATTGTTAAAGGCGATCCGGCTCAATTTCGCGATCGCCCCGTGATGGTGCGGATGCATTCAGAATGTCTCACGGGCGATGCTTTGGGTTCCCTGCGCTGCGACTGTCGGATGCAACTACAAGCAGCTTTGAAAACGATCGAACATGCGGGTGCGGGAGTTGTCGTTTACCTGCGTCAAGAAGGTAGAGGCATAGGTTTGATCAATAAACTGAAAGCGTATTCCCTGCAAGACATGGGACTGGACACTGTAGAAGCCAACGAACGCCTCGGCTTTCCTGCCGACTTGCGCAACTACGGGGTAGGAGCGCAAATTCTCAACGATTTGGGCGTGAAACAAATTCGGTTAATTACCAACAATCCCCGCAAAATTGCTGGATTGAAGGGATACGGTTTAGAAGTCGTCGATCGCGTGCCGTTGCTGATTGAAGCCAACGATTACAACTCTAACTACCTTGCCACCAAAGCCAGCAAGCTAGGGCATATGCTCTTACAAACATACTTAGTTGCTGTGGCAATTCACTGGCAAGAAGAATCTTTATCCGTCACGCAACGTTACGAACGGTTAGAAAAGCTACGGCACATAGTCAGGACACATGATTTGCTATTGCAGGAAGAGGCGCGACCGTTAGCAGTAGCACTGTTCGGTCAACCTTCCCTAACATTTCACGTTGGCTTAGATCAATCCGAACTAGCTGCACCAGATTGGTATCAGCAACCAAATCATCCCTATTTAAAAGCGATCGCTCAAATTCTCGATAGCATTTCGACCTTACCCTACGTCCAGCGACTAGAATTCCTCGTTGCTCCCGGTCACGATCCGCTTACGGGTCTGCAAGTCCAATTAAACCGACACAACATTGGTACTGACATCTCACCTTCTGCAATCTTCGACCAATTAGAAACCCAGAAGATTTATTGTTTTGGGTGTTAATTGTCATTTGTCATTAAACGCGCCCACTGCTGTTGGTGGTATCGGATGAGCTGGTATTTTATTTCAACCTGCGGGCGGCTTTCTGGTTTGATAAACTTGAGGGCATTACTGAGCAAATTGGCGATCGCTTGGGTTAGGGTCTGGCTATGTGCTAAAACAGTCGGGAGAGGTGTTGTGACTGTAATTTCTGCCTGCTTTTCCTGCAAGTCTGTTTCTAATTGTTTGCGGGCAGATGCAATCGTTGTCATCAATGCGACGGGTTGTAAGGTAATTTTCGTGCGCGTCAGCTGGCTGTAGGCTAGTAACTCGGCAATCAGTCGATCCATCTGCACTGCGTCTGCGGTAATTGACTGGAGATATTCTTTACCCAAGTCATCAAGGCGATCGCTATAGTCTTCTTGCAATGCTTGGGCGAATCCTTGGATCGTCCGCAGTGGCGCGCGTAAGTCGTGGGAAGCTGAATAAAAATATCAATGCCGATTGCTAAACTTCGTACATTTTGTTGTGTACAATCAATAGTTAAAACTTGCGTAAAAGCGTAACTGAAATTGATATCTTTTTAACAAAATTTGGATAATCTCATATTACTAAAGATACTGAAATTTTAAAAAATATTTAAACATTGAATGTTACGTATTCTGTTGATAGACGATAATCCTAGCGATCGCAAGCTCGAAAGTCGCGAACTTCGGCGCGAGTTTGCCGAAATAGAAATTCAAACGGCGATTGATGCGGCTGAGTTTGAACGCGCTTTAGCAGCAGGCAGATTCGATCTCGCGATCGCAGATCACCAACTGCATTGGAGCGATGGACTGGCTGTTTTAGATGCTGTAAAAGCCAAGTATCCCGATTGTCCGGTCATTATGTTTACCGATAGCGGCACGGAAGAAGTTGCCGTTGCTGCTATGAAGCGAGGAGCGACAGATTACGTCCGTAAGGGAAAACCCTATCACCTGGCGATCGCCGTGCGCGAAGCTCTAGAAAAGCAAAACCTGCGGCAGGAACGCGCCAAAGCGATCGAACAAATGCAGCTTTCGGAAGCGAATTTACGATTTGCGCTCGAAGCTGCTGATATCACTGCCTATACTTGGAATCTGCAAACAGGAGAAGTCCGCCGTTTGGATAATGCAGGTAATTTATCGGGACTAGGCAGCGGCGAAGTTGTGGGATCGTTCGAGCAAGTCGTGAATCTGGTTCATCCCGACGATCGGGAACTATTTCAAGCCGGGATTCAAACTGCCTTCAAAACTGGAACCTATAGCTGCGAATTTCGCATTTTCAAACCAGATGGCTCGATTGCATGGGTTTTAGACAAAGGGCGGGCGATTTACGATCGCTCGGGCAATCCAGTAGGACTGTTTGGTATTGCCTTGGATATTACGCAACGTAAACAACTCGAACAAGAGCAAGCGCGACTATTTGAGTTAGAACAGGTTGCCCGTAATGCTGCTGAAACCGCCAACCGAGTTAAGGATGAGTTTTTGGCAGTGCTTTCGCATGAGTTGCGATCGCCACTGAATGCAATTTTAGGTTGGGCGACAATTCTCGAATCGGGACGACGAGATGAAACGACGCTACAGCGGGCAATTAGTACGATCTTGCGCAACGCTCAGGTACAAACTCAATTGATTGAAGATCTGCTCGACGTGTCTCGCATCGTGCAGGGTAAATTAAAGCTACAGTTTATTCCACTCAATTTAGCTACCCCAATTCAAGCCGCGATCGAAACAGTTGAGTTGAGCGCTCAAGCCAAATCGATCGATTTGCAGATCTTCCTCGATCGCGATCTAGGATTCGTTTATGGCGATCCCAATCGGTTACAACAAGTTGTCTGGAATTTACTCACAAATGCGATTAAATTCACGCCATTTGGCGGGCGGGTTGAAGTGCGTTTATCAGTAGCTCCAGAGAGCGAGAAGTCAACCGCAGGAGGTACAGCGTCCCCTGACTTTCTTGTACGGGCGAATGGCTTACCCCCACTCACTACCAATCCAACTTACGCTCAAATTACAGTTAGCGACACTGGTAAAGGTATTGCGACTGAGTTTTTACCTCATGTATTCGAGTTATTTCGGCAAGCTGATGCTTCGACTACCCGCAACTACAAGGGGCTAGGACTTGGCTTGGCGATCGTGCGCTATCTGGTGGAAATGCACGGTGGTACGGTAGCCGTCGAGAGTCTGGGAGAAGGGCAGGGAGCCACGTTTACAGTATTATTGCCTTTGATGGAGAGTCGGGAGTCGGGAGTCGTAGGGGCGGGTTTAGCAAAAGATTCGCAGCTTACGTCGATCGATCTTTGCGCAAAACCCGCTCGTACAGGGGAATCGGGGAGGAGAGAGCTAGGGGAGCTGGGGGAGAAAATATCTCTCACTCCTCACTCCTCACTCCTCACTCCTCACTCCTCACTCCTGACTACTCCATTACCCCTCAACAACCTGCGCGTGTTGGTTGTTGATGACGAACCAGATAGCTGTGAAGTGATTGCAGTGATTTTGCAAACGAGCGGTGCAAAGACGTATACTGCTGGCTCAGTACAAGCAGCTTTGCAAGCCCTAGAAGCTTTTCAGCCAGATTTGCTAGTCAGTGACATAGGAATGCCTGGAGAAGATGGATATGCGTTGATCCGCCAGCTCAGAACTAAAACAACAGCACAACGGCAGATTCCGGCGATCGCGTTGACAGGATTTGCCAGACTTGAAGATCGAACTCAGGCGATCGCGGCTGGCTTTCAACGTCATTTACCTAAACCCATCGATCCAGACACGCTGATTGCTGTAGTTACAGATTTGATCCAAGAGACAGGTAGGACATCTGATAATTGGTAGTTGGTAGTTGGTAGTTGGTAGTTGGTAGTTGGTAGTTGGTCATTTGTGACTAGTAAATCACTTTTAACTTACGACTTACGACATACGACATACGACTTACCAATGACTTGTTCTCACTGCCAGTCTGTACCAATACGGATTGTGAGCGAAGAATCCAAATCGCCGATCGCAGTGGCTTCAATATTGCCGACACCTAAGATTTGCTGAATTTTAGTTGCTGCTTCGGTATCGCCTTTTTGAGCGATGATATTAGTCTGGCGTTGAATATCTGACCAATCGGAGACGGCATAGACGTTTGTAAAACCTCTGTGCTTGAGGTATTTGACGACTTTTTGACTCAATTTAGGTCTGCCCGAAGCATTTTGCACGGCAATTTTTAGGCTTGTCAGCGGTGTGGATTTGGGTGCAGCCCCAAGCGTAGAAGTACCGAAGTACTGACTCATAATCTGGTCTTGACCTGAAGTATAGAGCCAATAGCTGCTGGGGTCTTGACTATAAGGGCTGAGATCTCCTGGTAATAGGAGCATTTGCCAGTGTTCCGGCTTCATTTGGACGCTAAAATGCACGATCGCCCTCAGCTCTTCTGGACTGAGATTGGTTTCCACCGCAGTTTGCATAATTTTGGTAATTTCGGGCAGTTGGGGTAGTATTGCCGGACTGGTAAGGCGATCGCGCAAAGCTGCAATTAACATCTGCTGGCGCTGGATGCGATCGAGATCTCCCTTGTTTGAGGCACGGAAACGAGCAAACTGTTCTGCTTGTTCCCCATTTAAAGTTTGCCAGCCTTGTTCTAGATCGATCTGCAACCGTTGCGTCCGGTCTTGGTATGCCATGGGTTGAGGGACAAATACCTCAATCCCTCCCATCCGATCTACTAATTGCCGCAAAGCATCTGCGTTAATGCTGAGGTAGCGATCGATCGGGACGTTATTTAACGTGCGGCTGACAACCCGCGCTGTTAAAGGTGCGCCCCCCAAGGCATAAGCGCGAGAAATTTTATCTAGACCGATCTTGGGTAAGACAACTTGACTATCTTTAGGAATTGAAAGTACCCTGATGGCTGGGCGATTGGGATTGAAGCGGACTAACAGCATTGTATCGCTAGTCCCAGTTGCCGACGCAGATTTAGGATTATACCCGATGGTGCTAGAAGGAGGTTCGATACCCAGAACGAGAATATTTACCGGACGGGAGAGATTGTAGGGCAAGCCATTGCGGAGGAAAGTACTACGCGGTTGCGGAGAGTCTTTAGATAGCAAGTCAGAAGAAGTGCGACTGCCCCAAATTGGTAATAGCAGCGCCACCATTGCCCCTAGCAAGATCGACAAATTAACCACGCCAATCCAAAATAGGAGACGGTTTCTTGTCATCTGAAACCACAACCAACGGCGAAAAGACAAGAAATTCTGGCGAGTGACAGACAGCGATCGCCTCACCTCCACTTCTTGCAGTTGTCGTTTCAACCGCCGATCGACTCGTTTTAGTACCCCAATCACAGCAACTTATTCCCCCAAGCCAAACCCTACAGAAATAGTAATCTAATAAGTTACGATTGCCTTTAGCAAAAGCAAAGTAAACTCGAAAGCAAATTTAACAATTTTTGACGCAAACACTTATGAATGGTTCTCTCATCCCTGTGATTTTGGCTGGAGGTAAAGGCGAACGTTTTTGGCCCCTCAGCCGTAGGCATCGCCCGAAGCAGTTTTTAAGTTTAGATGGTAGCGGTAAAAGTCTACTGCAAGCGACAGCCGATCGCCTCTTCCCCCTAGCAGGAAATTGGGAAAATCTCTGGGTGGTGACATCAAGCCAACTCGCTGAAGGAGTAGCAGCACAACTCCCCCAGATGCCAGCCCAGAACATTCTGGCAGAACCAGAGGGACGAGATACAGCCCCAGCTGTGGCTTGGAGTACGCTGGAAATAGCGCAACGCTACGGGGAAGACGCTGTCATCGGTTTTTTCCCAGCCGATCCTTGGATTGGAGATTTGCTAGGGTTTCATCACACTTTACAAGCTGCTGCCCAATTAGCCGCCACCACAGACGCGATCGCTACCTTGGGAGTTAAGCCCAGCTATCCGGCGACTGGCTACGGTTATATCGAGCAAGGCGATCGGACTGGAATTTATGGTAACCTACCCGTCTATCGCGTCAACCGCTTTACCGAAAAACCAGACCTACGTACAGCCGAAGAATTTCTCACCACGGGACGATTTTGCTGGAATAGCGGCATGTTTATCTTTCGAGCTGGGGTGGTACTGAAAGAACTGCATACCCATGCTCCAGACATCCTCATCCCCCTCAAACAGCAAGGCAGAGCAGCTTACTCGCAGTTGCCCAAAATTAGCATTGACTATGCCTTGATGGAGAAAACCAAACTCGCCTACGTGCTACCAGCGGATTTTGGTTGGGACGATTTAGGCGACTGGAATGCGATCGCCCGTTTGCTCCAAGGAGAAACCCCGAACGTTGAAGTCGGTCATCATGTCGGACTAGATACCGCAGGAACCTTGATTTATGCTGAAAATGACGAAGACGTAGTTGTCACTATTGGTTTAGAAGATGTTGTCATCGTGCGCGATCGTAACGTTACCCTCATCGTCAAGAAAGACCGCACTCAAGAAATCAAACAAGTTTTGAAATTATTGCAGGATAATCCTAAATTTAGTCATTTATTGTAAAAAGGTCATTGGTCACTGGTCACTGGTCACTGGTCACTGGTCACTGCTCCCTGCTCCCTGCTCCCTGCTCCCTGCTCCCTGCTCCCTGCTCCCTGCTCCCTGCTCCCTGCTCCCTGCTCCCTGCTCCCTGACAACTGACAACTGACCACTCCCCTTGTGGCAGATGAGTTAAGTTGCTATTTAGGATAGAAGTTGACTGTTGGTAGCGAGATGAATAGTTATGCTGACAAGCCAGTGGGATGGAGCCGCCAGAACAGTAGCCCTAAACTCGATTGAGTTTTATCAAAGATCTATTTCTCCTCGTAAAGGCTTCGATTACCCGCACAGAATTTTGTATGGGAGCCAATCTTGCTCTAGTGATGTCAAACATATGCTGACTAATCGGAGTCTATTGTCAGCCATAAAATTCTCAACTCAACGATTTCAGGCTTGTTCCCGTGCCAGTCAAATTCTCAAATCTCAAAAAACGCCTGCTGACTTCCGCTGCATTGTGATTCCTTGTTGCATACCATTATGAGGGAGCAGGGAGCAGTGGCTAGTGGCTAGAACTTCTCCCTTGTCCCCCTTGTCTCGCTTGTCCTCCTTGTCTCCCTTACCCCTAACCCGTAACTCCTCGTGTTCTTAACTCAAAATACTTCTCGTCAAAGAGAAATCGCTGAAATTCTTTTCCGTAATGGCTGGGACTATATGCGACGGCTATTAACTGGGGGTAAAACAGACGAGCCTCAGTTACCGACACCAGCCGTATTGCGTAAAATTCTGGTGGATTTGGGACCCGTTTATGTTAAATTCGGGCAGCTCATGTCTACCCGCCCAGATCTCCTACCTGCTTCTTATATTGATGAGCTGTCAACCCTACAGGATGATGTTCCACCCGTTCCTTGGGCAGACATTGAAGTTGCGATTCGCCAACAACTCAAAAAACCTTTAGAAGAAACTTTCAGTAAAATTAACTTTCAAGCTGTTGCTGCTGGATCGATCGGTCAAATCCATCGTGCTACGTTGACAGATGGTCGAGAAGTCGCTATCAAAGTGCAGCGTCCTGGGATTGATGCGATCGTCGCTCAAGATATTTCCTTAATTCAAGGAGTAGCCGATTTAGTGGCGCGGAGTGAGTTCGGTCAGAATTATGAAATTAAATCTTTAGCAAATGAATTCACATCTGCATTAGAGGCAGAACTAGACTTCACGCGAGAAGCTCATTTTGCCGAACAGTTGCGGCGCAATTTGTCTGCTAGTCGGTGGTTCGATCCGCAGCAATTAGTGATAGCAGAAGTTTTCTGGGACTTCACTACAGAAAAATTATTAGTGATGGAATGGTTAGATGGAGTGCCTTTATTATCAGCAAATTTTGCTGAAAGTAATGGTAATGGTGTAACTTCAGAAACCAAGCGGCAAGAAATTACAACTTTGCTATTTCGTGCTTTTTTCCAACAGCTTTATATTGATGGATTCTTCCATGCTGACCCGCATCCAGGCAATATCTTCTATCTCAAAGATGGGCGCGTTGCGCTGTTAGATTGCGGTATGGTAGGCAAGCTCGATCCTCGTACCCAGCAAATTCTAGTAGAAATGTTGTTGGCAATTGTCGATATTGACGCTCAACGATGCAGTCAGTTGACGTTGCAATTGTCAGATTCAGCTCAACCCGTAATTCTATCGCGGCTGGAAAATGATTACGATCGCATGTTGCGGAAATACTATAACTTAGATTTGTCTCAAATCAATTTCAGTCAAATTATTTACGAACTGCTGCAAGTTGCCCGTAACAATAAAATCCGCTTGCCGAGTAATATGGGTTTGTATGCGAAAACCCTTGCCAATTTGGAAGGATTAGCACGTCAATTTAATCCAGAAATTAATTTTCTCGATGAAGTCAAACCTTTGTTAACAGACTTGTTTCGTCGCCAGTTATTAGGCAATCGCCCTGTAGAATCTTTATTACGAACAGCCCTCGATATCAAAAGTCTTTCGCTGCAATCTCCCCGCCAGATCGAACTATTATTAGACCGCGTGACCTCAGAGACGTTGCAATGGAATTTATCGGTGCGGGGATTAGATAGCATACGTCGTACCCTTGATGACTCTGCTAACCGCCTCTCGTTTAGCGTATTAGTTGGTTCGTTAATTATGGGCGCAGCAATTATTTCTTCCAAAGCCCAGACAGCACAGCTATCGTGGCTCAGTAGCGTCCTATTTGCAGTGGCAAGTTTGTTAGGATTGTGGCTGATTTTTAGTATCCTGCGATCGGGGCGTTTGCGGTAGGCTTGATTAAAGATAGACGAGCCTACCAAACTTTCAAATCTTCACGACTCACTGCCTTAATGCAATATCAAATCGTACACAAAACAATCTACACCTACAGCCAACCAATAACTTTAGAGCCGCACACAATTCGCTTGCGTCCTCGGTCGGATGGATGGCAAACTTTGCAGGACTTTGAACTGGAGATATTGCCAACTCCCGTGAGTCAGTCTCAAATAATCGATTTGGATGGCAATGCGGTAATTAAAGTTTGGTTTGGTTCGCAAACTACAGAATTATTAGAAATTCAAACGCGATCGCAAGTAGAAACTCACTGCACCAACCCGTTTAATTTTCTGTTGGAACCGTGGGCGAATAAATTACCAATTGATTATCCAACTTCGATGCGATCGCAACTCCAACCATATCTGCAAGGATATTGGAGTATGGCAGGAATAGATCCAGTTGCAATTCAACTGGCACAAGAAATTTATCACGCCAAAAATGAGGAAACGATAGGATTTTTAACAGCACTCAACGAACGAATTTATCAAAATTGTCAGCAAATCATCCGCGAGACAGGCGCACCTTTACCCCCAAGTATTACTTGGACGGAAAAGTTAGGTTCTTGTCGCGACTCGGCAATCTTATTTATGGAAGTTTGTCGCGCTGTGGGTTTAGCAGCACGTTTTGTCAGCGGCTACCAAGAGGGCGATCCTGATGCCAACGATCGCCATCTTCACGCCTGGGCTGAGGTGTTCTTACCAGGCGCAGGCTGGCGGGGTTTCGACCCTACACATGGGTTAGCTGTGGCTGACGGTCACATTGCCGTAGCTGCCAGTGCCATTCCTCACAGTGCAGCACCAGTTAAAGGTGGATACAAAGGAAACGCACAGTCCGAGTTAAGTTACAAGTTGTCGATTCAACCTGCGATCGCGCAGTAGGTGCGTCATTTGTCATTTGTCATTTGTTGTTAGTAACTGATAAGTGATAACTGTTCACTGATTATCGTATTTTTCTAGATGTTCTGGTTCGACTTGTGCCGCAGTTATCCAGGCTTGCATTGTGGGAAGATGTCGGATTGCTTCGGCGTAGTCTTGACAAATAGGATCTAATTTGACTCCGTAAGTAATAAATCTGGAGACAACAGGGGCAAACATGGCATCGGCAATTGTAAAGTGACCGAACAGCAGATCGCCGTTATTATTACCAAATTGCTCGCGGCATTCGCGCCAAATTGTGGTAATGCGATCGATATCTTCTTGTACGCCCGGTTTCATACCTTTACCAGGAAAATGACTGCGGCAATTCATGGGCATATTTTGGCGCAAATTTTGAAAACCTGCGTGCATTTCGGCACTAATCGATCGCGCCAAAGCACGAGCAGCTAATTCTGTAGGTAATAGATTGGCAGCGGGAAATTGTTCGACTAAATATTCACAAATTGCTAAAGATTCCCAGACTGTAATATTACCATGTTGCAAAACTGGCACTTTTCCAGTTGGGCTGTAGCGAAAAATTTCTTGACGAAATTGTGGCGTATCAAGCGGAATTCTGATTTCGTCAAAATCTACGCCAATTTGTTTTAAAACCAGCCAAGGACGTAGCGACCAAGAAGAGTAATTTTTATTGCCAATAACTAAAGTAAATTGTGTCATATGGCGATCGATTTAATTTATGATACAGTGCATTTATGTTGTCATTTGTATTTACCAGTGACAAATGACAAATGACAAATGACAAATAAGTTTAACGAATGGGGACGAACCCACTCTGCTTGACGATCGCCTGACCTTCTTTGGATAGCAACATATTGGTATAGGCGATTCCCGCCGTTTCATCGACTGAGCGATCGCGGCGGATAATGATAAATAGGCGGCGAGTCATTGGGTAAGTGCCATCCAGAAACGCTTGTGTATTCACCTGTTTATTTTCTGTCAAAGGTTGCACGTACTGTTTGGTATTGGCTTTAGCTAACGCGATCGGACGAATTGACTTTTGGTTAGCAAAAATGGGAGCCGAACCGTAAGAAATTCCGCCCGATGTTGCGGCAACTTTACGAATTGCTGTGGTGTAATCGCGGACGATCTGCACGTTAGAACCGATATCTTTGCCGTCACCGCCTAGCAGTAACTTAAGAACGCTGGTAGTTTTGGGATCGAGTCCGACAGGTGCAATTGGTACGTTTGGTCCTCCTACCTGCTGCCAGTTAGTCACCTTGCCTCTGAAGATCGCTTGAAGTTGGTCTATGGAAAGCCCAGCTACAGGTAGAGAAACATTAGTATAGAAGATCACCCCGTCGATCGCCACTGGTATTTGTTCTAAGGACAATCCACGGGCTTTAGCCTTGTTGTAGTCATCTTCTTCCAAGGATCGAGCGCTCTGAGCAATGCCCAATTCACCATCGATCAGCATTTTAATTCCCGTACCAGAACCAGGTTCGCCATTAAAAGGCTCGGTGTAGCGCAGATTAAATTCTGGGTGGGATTTGGCGATCGCATCGTTCATACCAGCAGCCGTCAGCGCGGCAAAAGTGTGAGCGCCACCGTAGTTAAACAGACCCGATGGTACATTTTGTACCTCCTGCATTGAATTACGTAGTTGCAAACCAGAAGTATCCGCAAGTTCTGCTGGTACTGGCTGTGGTAGTAAGGTCGGGTAATTCTTCCAAAAAAAATAGGTTAGTCCGCCAACAACGACTAGAAGTGCTGGAACTAGAAACTTGGCAGACTTCGGAATGACTCGCCATTGTTTCAGAAAATGAGGTTGCTGCGACTCTCTATTCAGGGATGGGGAAGTTTTGGGAGTGCTTAATGATTGTGGAAATCCAGATAGAGTAGTCTGAGGAATTGCTAACTGCCCTGGATGTTCTTCTGAAGCGACGGGAAAAATGGGATTTAAAACCTGTAAAATCTCATCTGCTGATTGAAAACGATTAGCAGGCTTTTGTGCCAACATCCGATTCAGAGTTTTTGTCAGCAGTGGACTCAGCTTTAATTCCTGCTCCCACGACCATTGCAGTGTATCTGGATCGAGCAACTGCTGGGGTTTTTTCCCCGTCATCAATACGAGGACTGTAATTGCTAGAGCATATAAATCGCTGTGAGGAGCTACTATGCCAAAATAAAGCTGTTCCTCTGGACAGTAACCAATTTTACCTACACAAGTGATAGCAGAACCAGGAAGATTTTGCTCTGCTTCTATTTGCGTGCCTATTTGAATTGCTACCTGTTTCACCCCTCCCATATCAATTAATACAGGCAGACGATCTTCCCTACGCAGGATGATGTTATCAGGCGCGATATCTCGGTGAACTACCCCTCGGCGGTGAAGATAACTAAGAACTGGTAACAGGTTTTGTAAGAGTTCTAAAATTTCTGTTTCACTAAAGCATTGACCTTGTTCTAAGCGATGCTCAAAAATATCCTTATATGTTGGTCCAGCAACATAATCTAATACTAAAAAAATTCGCCCCTCTTGCCGAAAAATCTGCCAGAATCGAGGAATTTGCGGATGTTCGAGCTGGTGCAGGATCGCTGCTTCTCTTTGAAATAATTCTTCTGCTTTCTTGAGGGCAGTAGTGTTCCTCATCGAAGGCATAAACTCTTTGATGACGAATTTTTCGCGAAATCGCCCCATATCTTCTGCTAAGTAGGTTCTACCAAATCCACCTTGTCCTAACTGTCGTTGAATGATATAACGCTCGTGCAGGTAAGTTCCTGGTTGCAAAGGTTCGCCATCGTTTTCTGCAAGCGGAATTGTACCTAATAGCTGGGATGGTACTATTTGCAAAAGTTCACCACATTGAGAACAGAACCTTGCTCCTGCTGCAACTTGGTGTCCTTTACTACATACAATACTCATAGCCGTTTTCAACCCAGATGACACAAGTATAAAACACTTCAGCAATCAGCCTATAATCCCAGTATTTATTCGTTGCAATTCTCTATTTGGTAGAAAATGTCAGAGGATGCACGAAACAGTCAAATCTACGGGCATATACTAACTACAAACCCTACTATTAGCATTACAGATTTTGTATAGATATTTATAGAATACATTTGAAGTGAAAGAAAACATGTATAGTAGCTAAACTTCAAATGTATTTTAAAGCAGCGAGTGGTTGCTAAATATTACGACGCAGCCTACAGCGATTTAGAGCGCTTTTTTGTCAAATATTGCTGATGATACTCTTCCGCCAGCCAGTAAGTTGCAGCGGGTTGAATTTGGGTCACGATCGCCTTTTCATATTTGCGCGATCGCTCTAACTGTTCTTTTGACTGCCTAGCTATTTGTTCTTGTGCGGGTGTGTGATAGAAAATGACCGAGCGATATTGTTCTCCTCGGTCTGCACCTTGTCGATTTAAACTTGTCGGATCGTGGATTCTCCAGAACAAGTCGAGTAGTGTCTCATAGCTGACTACCGCAGGATCGTACTCTACTTGGCACACCTCAGCATGTCCCGTAATCCGAGATAGTACGTCTAAATAGCTTGGATGCTCAAAGTGTCCGCCCATGTAACCAACAGAAGTGGAAACAACACCTTGACAGGTGCGAAAAGCAGCTTCCACCCCCCAAAAACATCCAGCACCAAAAGTTGCTTTATTGGTCATTGGTCATTCGTCATTTGTCATTTGTGTGGCTGGTAATTGGTCACTGGTCACTGGTCACTGGTCACTGGTCACTGGTCACTGTTTAAAACAGCGCCCCTCGGCTTCGCACTCAGTCTTTTGTTGGCGTTGGGTCACAATTGTTTTCAGATCCGGTCGTCCCGTCAGCGCCAACCGCCAGTCAGCCCAAATTCCGTAGATGCGATCCACGATCGCGCCAACTATAGGCAATTTGGTTGCAGCATAGATCCAACCCATACCTAAAATCTCGTAAACTCGGCGAAAAACTTCTACGTTTTTGACAATTGTGCCGTCAGGAAGAATAGCGTGGATGCGCCCCATTGCCGTTTCAAAGTCAACTCCACCATTGGCTGCGGGGTTGTAATTTTCGTCTGCAATGTCTATAAACTCGACTAGTCCTCGGTTAGCATCTCGTTTGCGCAAAAAATTGACCTCACGCATACACAAGGGACACTCGCTGTCATACAGTAGCTTAATTTGCCATGATGGAGACTGTGTAGTGGTTTGGGTAGCGTGAGGCTGGGTGTTTGATAAAGACATAAATAGCGCGATCGCGATTAAATCAGTGACCAGTTTGACAGTGACCAGCGACCAACAACATACGGATTTTTTGTGTGATAACTGGTAACTGTCTACTAACTATCTTAATAAAAGTTAATAGCTAGAAACTGCGATCGACGGGCGCTCTTTTAGAGAAGCGAGTTTCGATTGACTTGATAATGATATACAGCACGGGGATGACGAATAGACTCAACACAGTTGCAACGCACATTCCGCCAAAAGTTGCAGTTCCCAAGGATTGTCGCGCCGCCGCACCAGGACCCGTAGCAATCATCAACGGAATACCACCTGCAACCGTGGAGAAGGCTGTCATCAAAATCGGTCGCAAGCGTTCCTTCGCCGCCTCAACTGCTGACTTGGTAATACTCAATCCCTCATCACGCAGTTGATTGGCAAACTCGACGATCAGAATTGAGTTTTTACTTGCCATCCCAATCAGCATCACAAACCCAACTTGAGTGTAAATATCGTTGGCTGCACCTCGAACGAGAACGGCAAGTAAAGCGCCGAGAATTGCTAATGGTACTGTCAGCAGAATAATGAATGGATCGACAAAGCTTTCGTACTGGGCTGCTAGTGTTAAAAACACGAAGACTACGCCCAAACCAAAGATAAAAATTGCCTGTCCGCCAGACTCGACTTCTTCTAAAGAAAGTCCAGACCACTCATAGCCAAATCCTCTTGGTAGTGTTTCTTTTGCCACTGCATCCATCGCTTTAATAGCTTGTCCCGAACTCACGCCTGGGGCAGGGGAACCGTTGATTTCCACCGAGCGAGATAAATTGTAGTGGTTGATAATTGAGGGTGCGATAATTTCTTTCACGGTAACTAAGTTACCTAACGAAATCATTTCACCCGTTTGCGCTCCTTCAGGGATATTACGCGAACGCACGTATAACTTCTTAATATCCTCTGGGTTGGAACGAAACTCTGTATCAGCCTGCACGTAAACTCGATACGCTCGATTAAACTGGTTGAAGTCATTCACGTAGGTAGAACCGAGAAAGGCTTGCAGGGTGTCGAAAATATCTTCCACCGGAACCCCAAGCGCGTTAGCTTTGTCGCGATCGACTTCTACGGAAATTTGCGGTGTATTAGCGCTGAAATTAGGACGCAAGCCAGTCAGTTGCCGTCGTTCGGGAGATGGATAAGTATTGGCACGACCCATAAATTGACCCAAGGCTGCACCTATCGCGTCAAAGCCTAAATTTGCCCTGTCTTGGAGGTGAAACTCAAAACCGCCAAAATTACCCACACCATTAATGGCTGGAAAGTTAAACGGAATCACAGTAGCTTCCTGAATCCCCAACATTTTCGGGAATAAACCCGAAGGCTGGGGAAAAAAGCCGCCAATAATTGCTTGTAACGATTGGTTTGCACCCCGCCTCTCTGCCCACGGTTTAAGAGTGGTAAAAATCAAGCCGTTATTCGGTGTCGCACCGCTGAAGCTAAAACCACCGACAGCAAAGATCTGCTGCACTTCTGGCACTTCCTTGAGAATTGCCTCGGCTTTTTCTAAAACTTTTTCGGTGTAGTTGAGCGATACTCCCTCTGGTGCTTGGACGACGGTAATAAACACCCCTTGGTCTTCATCGGGAATAAAGCCTGCGGGAATGAAATTGTAGAGCCAATAAGTAAACCCTAATGCGACTACAAATAAGGCAAGAATAATTCCCTTGGCTCTGGTGAGCTTAGAAATACTACGACTGTAAATTATTCGGGTTTTCTCGATCGCCCAGTTAATCCGATTAAAAAACCAGTTATTCGGGACTTGCCCGCGCCTGAGTAACAATGCAGATAGCATCGGCGTAAATGTCACGGCGTTAAACGTCGATACGGTAATCGAAAAGGCGATCGTCAAGGCAAACTGTCTGTATAACTGTCCGGTTGTCCCAGGGAAAAA